>NZ_JAUBQD010000021.1:0-95743 GCF_036701085.1 Microcoleus sp. Pol7_A1 | reverse complement strand
TACCGAAACATAAACCTATTCATATTCACTCATTTATTTATTATACATCGCTGATGTTATTAAATTTTCATTCCTTAGTGCCTCCATCCCTTCTAGTCGCAGGAAATATACGCGACCGGATTCATCGCCTGCCACAATTGTGAGTCCATCGGGTGCAATAGCGCAACAGGCGATCGAACTTTCACCAGTGAAACTAGCAATGATATTTCCATTCGACAAATCCCAGACTTTGAGGGTGTTGTCTGATGAAGCAGAAATCGCTTGCTTGCCGTCGGGGGTGATGGCTACTGCTTTTACCGAGTCGCTGTGACCTTTGAGAGTAAACAGTTCCTTTCCACTCGACAAATCCCCGACTTTGAGGGTATTGTCATCTGAACCAGAAATCGCCCGCTTGCCATCAGCAGTGACAGCTACTGCATTTACCGAGTTGCTGTAACCTTTGAGACTAAACTCTTCCTCTCCAGTGGTTAAATCCCAGACTTTGAGGGTATTATCGTATGAAGCAGAAATTGCCCGCTTGCTATCAGCACTGACGGCGACTACATTTACTGATTTGTTATGACCTGCCAGAGTCAACAGTGCCTTTCGACTTGTTAAATCCCAGACTTTGAGGGTGTTGTCCCACGAACCAGAAATCGCCCGCTTCCCATCAACAGTAACGGCTACTGCGTTTACCGATTTTTTGTGACCTTTGAGAGTAAACTGTTTCTTTCCAGTGGTTAAATCCCAGACTTTAATGGTTTTGTCCCACGAACCAGAAATTACCCGTTTGCCATCAGCAGTAACGGCTACTGCGTTTACCGTGTCGCTGTGACCTGTGAGAGTAAACAGTTGATTTCCAGTGGTTAAATCCCAGACTTTGAGGGTATTGTCCCACGAACCAGAAATTACCCGTTTGCCATCAGCAGTAACGACTACTGCTTTTATCAAATTGCTTTTGAGAGTAAACAGTTCCTCTCCAGTGTTTAAATCCCAGACTTTGAGGGTGTTATCCAATGAACCCGAAATCGCCCGCTTGCCATCAGCAGTAACGGCTACTGTGTTTACCGAGTCGCTGTGACATTTTAGAGTAAACAGTTGATTTCCAGTGGTTAAATTCCAGACTTTGAGGGTGTTATCCGATGAACCGGAAATTGCCCGCTTGCCATCAGCCGTAACGGCTACTGCGTTTACCGAGTCGCTGTGACCTGTGAGAGTAAACAATTCATTTTCAGTGGTTAAATTCCAGACTTTGAGGGTGTTATCCGATGAACCGGAAATTGCCCGCTTGCAATCAGGAATTACGGCTATTGCATTTACCGAGTCGCTGTGACCTTTGAAAGTAAATAGTTCATTCCCAGTTGTTAAATCCCAGACTTTGAAGGTATTATCAGATGAGCCAGAAATTGCCCGCTTGTTATCAGCAGTCACGGCTACTACTGTTACCAATTTTCCGTGACCTTTGAGAGTCAATAGTTCATTTCCAGTGGTTAAATTCCAGACTTTGAGGGTGTTATCTAATGAACCCGAAATTGCCAGATTGCTATCAGCAGTTACGGCTAATACTTTTACAGATTTTTTGTGACCTGTGAGAGTCAACAGTTCATTTCCAGTTGTTAAATCCCAAATTTTGATAGTTTTGTCAGATGAACCCGAAATTGCCCGCTTGCCATCAGCAGTGACCGCTACTGCATTTACCAATTTGGTGTGACCCGTGAGAGTAAATAGTTCTTTTCCAGTTATTAAATCCCAAACTTTAATCGTGTTATCTCTTGAAGCAAAAATCGCCCGCTTACCATCAGCAGTCACGCTTACTACATTTACCAATTTGGTATGACTTTCGAGATCGAAAGTAAACAGTGCCTTTTCAGTGGTTAAATCCCAACCTTTAATCCTGTTGTCTTTTGAGCTAGAAATCGCCCGTTTGCCATCAGTAGTAACGACTACTGCATTTACCGAGTCACTGTGACCTTTGAGAGTAAATAGTTCCTCTCCAGTTGTTAAATCCCAGACTTTAAGGGTTGTGTCAGATGAGCCAGAAATTGCTCGCTTGCCATCAGCAGTTACTGCTACAACATTTACCGAGTCGCTGTGACCTTTAAGGGTTCGTAGAACTCCGCTGCCGGGGGGAGTAAAACAGGGTGTGAAAGGACGCAACCAAGGTACGGCTTTCTGATGCTGAACTCCCTCCAGAATGGCTTTTATTTCTGGTGTTTTTAAGTGGGTCAAGCGCCCCCACAATTGCTCGGCGAGTTGCGTCTTATCTCGCTCCAAAATATCGGCTGACATCCAAAATACCGATTGAATTAAGTTCAGAACTTTGACTTTTTCTGGATTGTACTCTGGGTGGCTTAATGCTTCTGAACCGTCAACCAGATTGAAGTCATCAATAAGTGCCTGCAGCCCAAACTCGGGATGCTGAATCTTTGCCATCAAAAAGTTAAAATCTGTCAGTATTTGATAATACTTTTCTAAATTCCCTGACTTGACATGATTTGCCACTAAGCTGCCCAGATAAGCACGTTGATAGAAAAGTGGTTTGGCCTCGAACTTGTCCGCAAATTCTCCCATCTCACGCCATCTCCTTTTCTAAATACTCAGCAATCCGTTGATTTACGTCCTGAAAAATCTTCCGCTTTGCATCCATCTCCCGTTTGGTTTTCACAAAATCAAGGAAACTAGCGTGATAGATGGTATAGCAGATTTCTCCATCTACCTGCTGCTTTTTTAAATACTCAACCCACTCATCTTCTAAAACCTGTGCCACCTCACATTCATCAACCTCGGCAATTCCAGCAATCATCTCGCAGGGAATCGGCGTGCCAATCTCTATTAAAATATACAAGACAATCTCCATCAATTGCCCTGGCTTAGCTTCCATTCCCATCCGCACCCAATGGTTTTGATAATACTCTTGCAGCCCGTCGGGCAATTGCTTTAAGCTCAAGTCATTATAATCGCCCTTAGCAATTGCGGGCAAAACATACCGCAAATACATAAAATTGTTTTCGCTTTTGTCTGCCAATTGCTCGACAAAAGTTGTATCGGAAATGCTACGGGTTTGAATCCAGTTTCTCAGTTCATCTTTATACTGAGAATCGGTATAGAGCAGATACCGAATATACTCTTTGATATCATCCTGATTGAAACTAACATACTTGCTGTCTCTTAAATCTAACTCTTTTACCGGAACTCCCGGAGATACAGACAGCATCTTTTGACCGAGGTTATGCGGTCGCCTCGTCAGCAAGAAATAAACCCGATCTGGCAGAGTGGTCGGTAAATGTAAAAGATTTTCTCCCGGTTCTTGTTCAACTTCATCGAGTGCATCAATCGCAATTACCAAACGTTCGCCACAAGTAAGTTTTCCCGCCACCTTTGTCAGTAAAGTTGGTAAATCGGCATCTTCTGAATTTGGCAATTGATAGCGGTCAATTAATTGCTGGCGAATGCTCTTCAAAAACAATTCTGGTCTGTTGCGACGTTCGACGAGAATATTGAAATAGCAGGGAGATTTATGTTCGGAGACGTATTTGGCAACGATCGAACTTTTGCCCATTCCCGCATCCCCGATAATTGTAAAATAACCGTGAGGCTTTTCCTTGAGAAAGTCCTGAAAAGCCTTAAAAACAAATCTTCGGCCGCAAAAGGTTTTAATTTTTTCTGCTATAAGTGATTCAAACTCGGGCGGCAGCTTATTTTCGGCATTCCAATCTTTTGGGTCAACAATATCTGTGGGTTCTATTCCTAATGCTTTAGCTATGTTGGTAACTTGCCATCTTTCTACGCCATTAAAACATGGTTTTGTACCGAGTAAGCGCTTAATTGTGTCCTCGGAAATATTAGTTTTATCAGCGAGTTTTTTTATCGTCAATCCAGCCTCTTGGTATGATTCTCTGAGCTTACTTTTTCCAGTTGCACTCGATTGAACTTTATCTAATTCGCGCATAGTATGTTTTTAGGTATGGTTGTTAGTTTTTCAGTTAATTTGATAATTCGATAATCCGACAGTCCGACAGGGAATGAATTCCCTGTCTCATAGCGAAAGTCCTCTTAAGAGGACTGAAAATTAGTATTTTATTCGGTTTTAACCGACTTTTGCTATTAGCCAGGGAATTCATTCCCTGGCTGGTTTTGGGGGAATGAAACAGCATGGGGGCTAGCGGGAGCGAGATTCCATGATTATTCATCCGTAACTCCGATCGCACTCACATTCTATATTTAAATATTTCTGTCTGTCTAGGGCAGATAGGTTGTAATCTCCTGCCCTATCTGCCCCAAAAATTAGGGCATATCGCAAATTAAAACTCGCCCTATCTGCCCTAGACTCTCGCTGTTTGCTTCGGTAGAGTAATTGTAGAAACAAAACTTATCAGTATTTAGGAAAGGAAACAGTTATGAATTTTAACTTATTCGGCAACTCGCAACCTGATGAAGATTATAGCGACATTGCAGAAGAAATACTGGAAGAATTGCTGCGACAAGTTCGCCAAAGCTACAATGTCGCCCTTACCGTCATCGGTACATCGGCAATTCTTGCTTTCGTAGGTGTGGGACTTGTTTATGCTAATAAAGTTCAGGAAGGTGCTGTCACTACTGCCGCGGGAGGAGTAACAACTGTTGCCGCCACTCGGTTTGCCAACCAAAAAAAGAAGGAATTACAGCAGATGATGGAGCTTGTTGAAAAACGAAGAGCGAAAGAGGAATTACGGAAAATGATTCCTCGTCCCCAGGCTGCGCCTCCTGTGAAGCCCCGATAAGCGAGGCAGAGCCTCTAGATATGGGTTCCCAAACAAAGCCTGGAAACCACCTAAATTGTAGGGACACGGCACTGCCGTGTCCTGACTTAGATATCCTAGTTTTTAGCCGCCCCAAACCTTCTTTAAAACCTCTTGAGGAGAGATGTCTGCCATTTTGCCAGTAGGAGATTTAATGCCCACAAATCGATCGCTCTTTGGCAACAATTTCGCCGGTTCAGTCGGGCCAAACAAAGCTATTGTATAAGTTTGAACCGCCACAGCTAAGTGCATCGGCGCACTGTCAGTACATATCATCAAATTAGCAGCAGCAATGGTAGCAGCCAACTTGCCGACATCATCCGGCGAGATCACTTTTACATTCGGACATAACTCGACTAACTTTGTCACGAAGTCTGCATCTTCTGGGCCTTTCACAACAACAACAGGCAAATTCGGCTGCCGCTGCTGACAGTCTTCGATGATTTGCTTCCACTTGTCTGTAGGGTAAATTTTGTCAATACCTTTAGACACAGCTAATTGACTGGAACCGCCGTGAATTAGAATGTATCCGCTTTCTTTTACGCCCAACCGCTGCTGTTCGGCTTCCGCCCACTGAATGTCCTGTTTTGGTACATTAATTGCCAGTGGCGGACAAGGATTTTTAATATTAAATCCTTGCAGCAAATCGTGGTACATTGAAGCGGCGTACTGTTCAGTTTTCAGCGGTACAGCAGCGGTGAGAAATCGAGCGCCGTTGGTTCCCGAATAGCCAACTCTCTGCGGAATGCCGGTCAGCCACAGCAGCAGCCCTACAGTCCAACGCTGACCTAGGGAAATCACTGCTTCGTATTCGCGATCGCGAATTACGCCCAGTAAATTGCCCAAATCTGCCATAGCGTTGCGGTCTTTGAAATTGTACGTCAAGACTTCTTTGACGGATTTGCAGACTCGGTAAGCGCCCTTCGCCCTCGGTTCCACGATGACATCAATTTGCGCCTCTGGATAAGACTGCTTGAGGTCATCGAGGGTGGGGAAAAATAAAATTTGGTCGCCAATCCCGCCTGGGACAAGTGCTAGTATTCGCATCATAAACGATCGGCTATTATCTATCGAGGTAGCTCTCAGCGATCGGCCTTCAGCTATCAGCTTATAGTATTTCTAGACTTTAAAAGCTACTGGCTGACAGCTAAACAACTGACCCAAAAGTACAGGACGCTCTTAATATATACCTAGTTGGGTTAAGAACGGTTAGTTAATGCACTTATTAATTCCTGCGGCGGGTTCGGGGCGACGGATGGGGAGTCAGCGGAACAAACTGCTGCTGACTTTGCTGGGAAAACCTTTGCTGAGTTGGACTTTGGCTGCTGCTGAAGCTTCGCAGCACATTAGCTGGATTGGCATTATGGGCCAGCCAGACGATTTTCCTGATTTTAAAGCAATTCTGAGCGATTTATCTTTGGTTAAGCCCGTGGAACTGATTCAAGGAGGCGCCACCCGCCAAGAGTCAGTTTACAACGGTTTGCAGGCTTTGCCACCAAATGCCGATCGAGTCTTGATTCACGACGGCGCCCGATGTTTGGCTACTGCTGAATTGTTCGATCGATCTGCAGAGGCCCTCTTGAGCTGTCCGGGCTTGATTGTCGCCGTCCCGGTCAAGGATACGATTAAGGTCGTAGATGAGCGTCGGATCGTGCGAGAAACGCCGGAAAGGAGCAATTTATGGGCGGCCCAGACTCCCCAAGGATTTGAAGTGCAATTGTTAAAGCAGTGTCACGAACAAGGGCGACAGAAAGGTTGGGAAGTGACAGACGATGCGGCTTTGTTTGAAAAATGCGGTTTACCAGTGCAAATTGTGGAGGGAGAAGAGACGAATTTGAAAGTCACAACGCCTGTTGATTTGGCGCTAGCTGAATTTATTTTGCTGCAGAGAACAGATCGGAGTAAATAGAATTTGTTGACTATTTTTAAGAACGGCAAGATGCCCGTTCCACAATCAATAATTTGTTAGTTGTGGAACAGGCATCTTGCCTGTTGCTTATGTTATCTTAGAAAGATCATAGCTGGAAGTAAACATATGATTTCTGTTGCGCCGATCGCACCACCGTTACCAATAGGCGAACAGCGAGTGGTGTTTAGAAATATTACTTGGCAGGGTTATCAACAACTGTTACAGATTTTGGGCGATAAACGAGCAGCTACATTGATATTCGACCGAGGAATTTTAGAAATTACCATGCCTTTAGAAGAACACGAATTTTCGGCACGCTTAATCGAACGACTGATTATTATTTTGGCTGTAGAGTTAGGTTTAAAAATCAAAACAATGGGTTCGACAACCCTCGATCGATCGGACTTAGAGCGCGGTGCAGAACCAGATAATGCCTATTACATCCAAAATCAGCCCCTCGTAGTCGGTCGTACAGTAGATTTAGCCACTGATCCGCCACCCGATTTAGTAGTAGAAATAGATATCACCCATACTGATATTAACAAGCCTGCTCTCTATGCCAGTATGGGAGTACCGGAATTTTGGCGTTACAATGGTAGAGAATGGCGAATTTATAAGCTAGAGAACGATGAGTATTTGGAAGTATCGGTCAGCCCGACTTTTCCGATACTTCCGAAGTCCAAGCTCTACGAATTTTTAGCCGCAGCGCTGCTAGATGAGGTAGAAGCAGAGGTGAATTTACGCAACTGGGTGAGAGAGATGGCGAAATCTAACTAGCGAATTGGGCATTGGCGGTCGCCAGATTACGAGCTTCATCACACCGTAAGTTCGAGAGAGAAGTTTCTTGTTTCGTTAGTAAGGGCTTGCTGTTGGTCTGACAATAATTTCGCTAACATCAACATCGTCAGGTTGTTCGATCGCAAATACAATCGATCGCGCGATCGCAGCCGCAGGAATAGCTATTTTGCGGAATTCTTGCATTCCCAATATTGCAGTTTCATCAGTGATGCTCTCGGCTAACTCAGACTCCGTTACTCCAGGAGAAATCACCGTCACCCGAATGTCGCCCCCAACTTCTTGTCTCAATCCTTCTGAGATTGCTCTAACGGCAAATTTAGTAGCACAGTAAACAGCCGCAGTAGGAGAAACCGCGTGTCCGCCGATCGAGGAAATATTAATAATCTGACCAGATTTTTGTGCTTTCATGACAGGAAGTGCCGCCGCGATGCCGTACAAAACACCTTTGATATTGACATCAATCATGCGATCCCATTCCTCAACTTTCAGTTGTTCGAGTGCGGATAGGGGCATGATGCCAGCATTGTTAATCAGGACATCTACGCGATCGAACTTACTTTGGGCAAATTGAACGAGATCCTCCATTTGACTGCGTTGCGTCACATCCAGCGCCTGGTATTCGACTGTTCCACCCTCCGCACGAATGTCCTTGGCGATCGCTTCTAGGCGATCGGTGCGACGTGCGCCTAAAACAACTTTTGCGCCTTTTTTGGACAGTAACTTAGCGGTGGCTTCACCGATTCCGCTACTGGCTCCAGTGATCAGAACAACTTTATTTTCTACGTTCAACATGGTTATTTTTCCTGTTATTGAGGTTGACTTGAATTAAATAAACTGACCGCCAGAGACTTCGATTCTCTGTGCATTCACCCATCTGTTATCTTCCGATAGCAAAGCCGCGATCGCACCGCCGATATCATCAGGAAGACCGACGCGACCCAAGGCAGTTTGCGAAGCGATAAAGCTGTTAATCTCAGGATTGTCACGCACCGCACCGCCATTGAAATCCGTTTCAATTGCGCCTGGGGCTACCACATTCACAGCAATCTGTCTGTGTCCCAGTTCTTTCGCCATGTATCGGGTCAAAACTTCGATCGCTCCCTTCATGCTTGCATAAGCTGCATAGCCCGGTAGAGCAAAACGGGCAAGTCCAGAGGAAATATTGACTATCCGTCCTCCATCATTTATCAAAGGCAGAAGTTTCTGCGTGAGGAAAAAAACGCCCTTTACATGAATATTCATCAAGCGATCGAAATCATCTTCGGTGGTATGAGCAAAAGACGCATGAACTCCAATACCAGCATTATTCACGAGGAAATCAAAATGCTCTGTCTGCCAGTTATCTTTGAGTGACTGCTTGACTTGTTCCACAAAACCGTCAAAGGTTTTCGTGTTTGAAGTATCCAGTTGCAGTGCAACGGCTTTAGCCCCGATCTCGGCGATCGCAGATACGACATTTTTGGCATCCTCATCGCTGTTGTGATATGTCACGATGACATCTACTCCTTTTCTGGCAAGGGTCAAAGCGGTATTTTTGCCAAGTCCTCGGCTCGCCCCTGTTACCAATGCGATTTTCGTATTGTCTTTGGTCATTACCTTATCCTTTTATTGGTTTATTCGGATGTGTTCATCCTATGAGTAAAAGCAAGGGTTTTGAATACACAGACCTCGCAATTTATTGCCTAATCCTCCAAACCCAGATTTTCGGAACGGATAAAGATGCTCTATAATGATCGCAAGGGAATGGTTAAATCAATCAAAAAACTAGCATGGCGATTGAAATGCTCAACCAAGTAATAAATCAAGATGCGATCGCAAATCAGTGTCAAGAACTGGCGGGATTGCTAACTCGGCACACCGACGGCAAAGGAAATGGTTTTCATAAAACAGCTATAGATAAGCTGGAATTTACTCGAGAATCTTCTGTTCCCGCAGCACTGCACGGTGTCTATGAACCTATTCTCGGCATCATCGTTCAGGGCAAAAAAGAAGCGTTGCTGGGTGAGGAAACCTATCGTTATGGCGAGGCTCAATATCTTGCGATCTCAGTTGATTTACCTCTGAGTGGATTTGTTGTAGAGGCCACTCCAGACAAGCCGTATTTAGGATTCAAGCTGAATTTAGACCCACGCCAACTCTGCGATATTATCACTGCCCAAACCAAGCCAAGCGCAAGCAAGAAAGAAAACTCTGTCAGAGGCTTATTCGTCAGCAATGCCGATGCGCCGTTGCTCGATTGCGCCCTCAGATTGACACGCCTTTTGGATACGCCGCAGGATATCCCGATGCTGGCACCGATGATTATCCGCGAAATCTATTATCGTCTTTTAATAGGTGAACAAGGCGAAGCTGTCCGCCAAATCGCCACATCTGGCAGCAATATGCAGCGCATCGCCGAGGTACTCAAACTGATTAAAACTGATTTTGCAAAACCGATGCGGGTTGAGGATTTGGCAGGACAAGCCAATATGTCTCCTTCATCTTTCCATCACCATTTCAAGGGAGTTACATCGATGAGTCCACTTCAATATCAAAAGCAATTAAGACTATTAGAAGCACGTCGCCTGATGCTTGCCGAAAACTCCGATGCTGCAAATGCTGCCTATCAGGTGGGTTATGAAAGCCCCTCACAGTTCAGCCGCGAATATTCTCGTATGTTTGGTGCGCCGCCGATCCGGGATATTGAGCGTTTGCGTACTGCTTGAGCGTAACTGTTTCGACTATATTGGTTTTGTTCCGTTAATACAAGTGGAGGATGAGAGAAATGCAATATAGCGGTAAATGGCGGATTGCGGAGATGGCAATGTGGGATAGTGATTACTTAGACATGGAAGTTGAAGCCTATATCGAGATCGATCCAACAGGTTCAGGAGAATTTCAATTCGGTTTAGTATCAGGTCAAATTGACGGCGAAGTCGTAAAAGATGGAAAGGATCAGCGATTTGAGTTTACATGGGACGGTAATGACGAGAACGATCCTGCATCTGGTAGCGGTTGGCTCAAATTAAAGGATAAAAACTCGGTAGACGGTCGAATCAAATTCCACCAAGGGGACAGTTCTAGTCTTGTAGCTAAGCGCATTAGCAGTAAATAAGCGATCGCACTATTGGTTGCGCGATTTTTTTTGATCGCAGATGAACGCAGATAAAATCCCATCCGCGTTCATCTGTGTTCCGAAGCTGATATCTGCGGTAACAAAATCCAAATCTAACCAATAACCAATAACAACTGACTTAGGTTTATCATGAAGGATTAATCGCAAACTCGCCCTCACTATCAACCTGTGCCGCACTTGTCACTACATCCAAAAACGCAAACACAGCCGGAACTAACAGCGCATCCTTCAAAACAGCCACCCCAATTACCCTCTCAAAATCCGCCGGCAAACTGCAAACTTTTACCGAAGCAGGTATCGGTTCTGCTGCCAAACGGGGCAGAATTGCTGTACCCAAACCTTGCATCACCATACTGACAATAGTTGAATCTTCGCTGAGTTCGTAACCGATATTTAAGGGAAACCCCGAAGTTGTCAAATATTTGCGAAGCGGTATCGAACAAGGATTTTCTGCCGGCTGCAAAATCAGGGGATAGTTCGCTAATTCTTCCCAGGTAATCTTAGCACTTTTACATTGTCCGTTCGGCGGCAGCAACACAACATATTTATCCCGCAAAATTTCTTTAGTTTCAAATTCATCAGAGATGGGAAGAGAGACAAAGCCGATGTCTGCTTTGCCCGATCGCAAAGCTTCTTCCACAGCTTGAGTATAATAAACTTCGGTAATGATGACCGCAATTTTGGGAAAGCAACTGCGAAATTTAGCAATAATACCCGGTAGGATATGAGTTGCGACACTCCGAAAAGTAACTATCCGTACCTGGCCTCCCTGCAAGCCTTTTTCTAAATCCGCTTCTTTGACCATCATTTCTAAGGCGCAGGCTATTTGACGCCCGTGAAGCAGCACCCTTTCCCCCACCGGCGTTAGTTGAGCACCGTGTCGCCCCCGATGGAACAGTTGCACTCCCAATTCTGTTTCTAAAGAGGCGATGGCGTGGCTGACTGCGGATTGGGACAGTTCCAATTGCAAAGCCGCCTCGCTAAAGTTTTCACAGTCTGCTACTGCTAGCAAAGCCTGAATTTGAGAGAATTTCATCCGCCGCGTATTGATTTCGTTCATAGCGTTTGTGCCAGTAGTACCCAAATTGTCACAAGGGCTTCGATCTATCGATTTTATTCATACAACCTATGCAAGCAATGCTTTGATTGTCAATGGTCGCAGAGTTAAAGTTAATTTATCAGGCAACAGATAGACTTTAACAAAACTTGCACGACAACAATATTGTGCTGTATTTGCGATGAAAACATGGCATTCTTCAGCTATTATTTGTATTTTTTTAGTGCAATTTTGGGAGTATTTATAACTAAAAGGTGTTGGCTATGTCTACTTGCAAAAATCAGATCGATACCCCAAAAATGAAAGTTTTTTCGATGGCCGATCGAGCAAAACCTTCCGAAAAACAGAAAGGGCAATCGCTCTTTTGGGTTATGAATCAAATTTGGCAGTTTTTCATAGTCGCCACTGCTGGCCCAGACGAGCTAAGAATTTGGCAAACCTCAGATAATGATGGTAACACTTGGTGGCACGGTTGCGATCGAGCTACAGGTCGCTCTACTTGTGTGGCAACTGAGGATGAAATGCGCGCTTGGCTCGATCGGCGTTACTGCCAATAGTCGATTGTCGCTTGTATGGAACCGGGTTTATTTAGGTTGTTTGCCGTCATCAAAGAAATTGGTGAATCCGCCGCTACAAAATTTGGCAAATACAAAGATTTCAGTGATGAGGCAATAATTGTGAATTTTTGATTTTTGATGATTTAATTTCAAAGGAGATACTATGCTTCAAAGAATTTCCGAGTTAGCAGCGCCCGATCGCATTATTCTAATGGAAAACGAGGTATACAGATTGCCTCAAACTCATCGAGAACTTCAAGTTTTGTCAGGAACTGCTTGGATCACGCTTGACCAACAGGACATCATTTTGCAAAGCCAGGAAAAAGCATCGCTTCCACCTAGCAAAAACTTTGCTGTCATATCCGCTCTCAACAATATGCCGCTGATTCTGACAGTCTGGCAAGACAAAAACCCGGTCAGAACCTAGGGATTGAGAAAAAATTCGGCAGGATCACCCCAAAAAGCTCTATCTTAATAGTTATCACTTGGCTATTGGAGGACTCGATCGGTGCACTGCCGCTCTTACCACTTCAGCTATCTCGCAGCTATAAGTATTGTTTTATGGCCGACACTCAGCTTGCTGGCAATTTCAGACGCTCGGGCTTATACCCCAATTATAAATGCGAGGCGCGCCCAAGCGAGCGATTACGCCCAAGCAACAGACCCTAAAACGCAAGCAGACAAACTCTTTGAAACAGGAGTAAAACAGTACCGCGAGGGTTTGTTTCGAGAAGCAATTCAGACTTTTGAGCAAGTTTTGGCAATTCGCAAGCAACTAGGCGACAAACCGGGAACCGGAGAAACCCTCAATAATATGGGGGAAGTTTATGCCGAAATGGGTTCGCAGCCCAAAGCTTTGGAAGTTTTGCGGCAAGCTTTAGTCATTCACCGAGAAATTGGCGAAGGGCTTCGTATCGCGCGCACTCTAAATCTCATAGGTTTCGTCAACCGGGTTGCGGACAATTTTTCCGAAGCGATGAAACTGCACCAAGAAGCTTTGGAACTTGCCAAAACTGCCAACGACCAAATTGGAATTGGAGAATCTCTCCACAACATCGCGGCAGTGTACGCAGAACAGGCAGATTACGCCAAGGCGATCGAATTTTACCAACAAGCCCGCACGATTCGCACGACCTCCGGCGATCGCCGCGATTTAGGCCGTACCCTCAATAATATGGGCGGCGTCTATTACAACATCGGCGACTTTAATAGAGCGATGGAATTTTACCACCAAGCTTTAGCAATTCGCCGGGAAATCGGAGATAGGGCTGGCGTCGGCCGCCTCCTCAACAACATGGCACTTACCTCTCGCAAACTCGGCAAAGATACTCAAGCGCTGATCTATTTTCAGCAAGCGATACCAATGTTAGAAGCAATCGGCGACAAGACAAGTATGGGACGCTTGCTCAACAATATGGGCGCGATTTATGAGAGTCTCGCTCAATATGGCAAAGCTCTCGAATCCTACGAGCGAGCTTTGAAACTTGCTCGCGAGGGTGGTGACAAAGCCGGAGAAACTACAGCGATGGAGGGTATTAAGCGGTTGTCTTCCAGTCAGCTTGTGCCGCAATAAGGAGAGTTAAGCGGTTCGGCTTCTCGGGTGAAAATTGGAAAAGATAGACTTTGGCGATTGGTGGGCAAGAATCTGTCAGTAGTTGCATCATGTGTTGCCAAAAATACATGGCTAAAAAAGAGGAAAAAGGCTTGAGGGGGGCTATAATTTGATTAATATCGCGATCGAAAGGTGGAATATGCAAAGCTCCATTCTGCTGAGCAGCGAAGAAGTTGCAAGGCGTGCCGAGAAGCTCTACGATGAGAAAATCCGTCAAGAAGTAGAGCGAGAAGAGAATATCGGCAAAATGGTTATTATTGATATCGAAACAGGCGATTACGCAGTAGACAAAATGGGTTTAGAATCAGCACGGCAGTTGCGGAAAAAGAATCCGAACGGTCGGTTATTTGGGATTCGGATTGGGTACAAGGTGGCGGCTGCAATTGGTGGAGTGATGGAGCGGGTTTCAAAGTGATTTCCGGAATCGTAACGGATAGGCACGCGACGGTTTCTGTAGTATTTCGTCTGCCCGATCGACCCGACATTACAATTGAATTTGTGATAGACACAGGATTTACCGACTTTCTCTGCTTACCTCTGGAAGTTGTATCCATCTTGGGGTTGCCTTTTGAGTACAATATGCGTGCGAATCTGGCTGACAATAGCAATGTAGTGCTTCCGGTACATACCGCTACGATTCTTTGGAATGCAGAGGAGCGAGATGTTCGCGTACTTGCAACAGGAGCAAGACCGCTACTTGGAACTGCTTTGCTGGATGGATATGAACTGGTTGTACAGTTTACAGAAGGTGGACTGGTTACTATTGAAGAGTTGTAAGTTTTTACTAATTTAATAAATTTAAACTATGAATATTCGTACTGAAAAGGCAGAAGATTTAGAGGCAGTTCGCCAAGTCAATATTGCGGCATTCGAGCGAGAAAATGAGGCAAACTTAGTCGATCGATTGCGGGGAATGGAATCTACATTTTCATTCGTTGCCGTCCAATCCGATCGCATTGTCGGACACCTTTTCTTCAGTCCAGTTGTCGTCGAAGGGAAATGTTCTAGCAATTTGTCGATTCTGGGGTTGGCACCAGTCGCAGTTCTTCCCGAATACCAGCGCCAAGGTATAGGAACGCTGCTGATTCAGCAGGGTTTAGAAGAGGGCAGGCGATCGGGATTTCAGGCCGTGGTTGTGCTGGGCGATCCAGATTTCTATTCGCGTTTTGGGTTCGTTGCTGCTAGTAGCAAGAGCTTGAAATGTGAATATGATGTGCCCGATGAAGCTTTTATGGTTTTGGAGTTAGAAAGTGGAGCTTTGCAGGATTGCAGCGGAACGGTGAAGTATCGATCGGAGTTTAGTCTATGCGAGTGACGAAGCGGCGGTTTTTCTGATGATGTATCGTACAACCAACATTACACAATTGACATTTAGGAGTCAGAGTGGAAAGCTGTTGTGCTGTACTTGCCTTTGTGAAGCATAAAACTTGCACAGCTATTGCCCAGCAAAGTTATTTAAACGCCCCCTTTTCCCCTCTCCACCTTTACACCCTGCAATCCAAAAATCGGAGTTTGAGCAGATTTCCCCTTCAGAGAAACAGTTCCCAAAGCCTCGCAAATAAAGTTTAGCTCGATCGACTCACACACCGTTTCAGCAATCAAAATTTGGTTTTCCCCCGCCTTGCTCATCAACCGAGCCGCCGTATTCACCGTATCGCCAAGGATATTAAACTCCCTGCGCCCTCGGGGTTCCCCAACCTCAGCAGCAAACACCGGCCCCAGGGATAGCCCAATTTGACAGCTTACTTTTATTTCTTGACCCCCGATAATTACCGGAGGCAAAGCTGCAATCATATCTCGGATTGCAATCGCCGCACTAGCCGCGCGGCTGGTGTCATCCGTGTGAGCGTCGGGCACGCCAAAATAAATCAGCATATCCGAACCCTCTAAGTGCGCCGTTACTTTTTGCAACACGCCCCCTTTAGCTGACACTACAGCATCAATCGACGCAAACACCCGAGAAAAACTTACTACCAGATTGACTTCTTCCTCCGGCGAAGCTTTGTCCACAGACTCCGGTAAACCAATCAAGTTGACAAACATCACCGTCGGTTCAGGAAAATCCGGCGGGATTTTCCGCCTGTCTGCATTTTCTACCAGCAGCCTTAGAATGGCTTTGGGAATATAACTAGCAAGGGGTTCAAGCCGCTTGACAGATTCCCCGATTTCTTTTACCAAGCCCGAAACGCTGCGATCGAGCAATACCGAACTCGGCATCCGCCGCCGAGTCAAAGTGATATCATACTCTCCGAGTCGATCGTCCGTTAAATCGTCCGCCACCAAAAAATAACCCGGTTTCCCGGGTTCAAAACGAAATTCCTCTCCCAAAGACTCTTTAGCAGTTTCAGTCAAACACACTCGCCCCACAGTCCCAGAACCCTCAGCTTGCTTGGCTTGCTGGACTGAATGCCCCAGCAGTACGTAAGCCATCCGCTGCGGGGTACCAATGTCAGCACTAATGTAGCGGCCGCAGTGGATGCCCACGCGCATCTTCAAAGACAAAACACCCCGCGCCGTTTCAATATTGGCAAATTCAGCCATAGCCCGCTGCATCCGCAAACCCGCTCGCACCGCCCTCGCTGTATCCTCTTGGTGAATTCCTGACAGAAACTGCACCAGCATCGCATCTCCGGTAAACTCCAGCAAGTCCCCGCCCGATTTGCTGACAATTTCAATCATCGAGGCAAAATAGTCGTTAATCACCCCCAGCAGCGTTTCAGCTCCCTTGCGCCCCTCGGCCGCATTCGCTTCCAACAGCGACGTAAACCCGGCCAAATCGGTAAACAGCAAAGTGCCTGTTTGCCACTGGTAGCGTACCTCGCCTGGATTGGGCGGAGATTCGGACACGGGTCTGGGTACGTAGTCGTGGAGGATGTAGCGGAGAGTGCGCAGGTGATCGAAAACCGCCATGAGCGTTGCGGGGGACGGATCTACCCACGCAGCAGCGTACAGTTGGGCGGAAAGGAGCGATCGCAGCCGCAGTTCGATCGCAGCTAAGGGAGGATTGTAGGTTAATCTATTAATAATTTCCACCTAGTCTATTCTTAAAAAATAAGGTAAGTTCGATCGCTCTAGAGGCAACACAAATAGCTCGACTTAATACCATTATGATAAGTTTCCAGTGAACCCATACCAACCTAACCCAGAACCCACGATAGAAACTTCCGAAAGTCACAGTTTGCTAGCTCCCGATTTGATCAAAGCTGCTCGATCGGCCTATGGTATGTATCTAAAAGTGCATTCCGACCAGATGCAGCGTCCGGCCGGTGTAGTTGTCAGTCAAGGCAGCGATCGAGGTCAGCTAATTTTTGCTTCGCAGCCAGTTTTGTTGCCCGGTGAACGTTTTGTTACTTTTGACGAAATAGAATCTCAAATGTATTAATGGGTAATTGGTAATTGGTCATTAATCATTGGTAACTAATATTATGTCCGCTCAAACGCTCGCAATAAAATAGGTTTCTAGTGCAGGCCTAAGTTTTCAGGATTTTATGAAAACTTGCATCCTTGACTATTAACACCTTTTATGATGGGTAATTGACCGGACACGATCTAAAAACTAACAACTAACAAGTGACACATAATCACAGTCAACAATGAACAGTCAACAGACAACTTAATGGAAATAATTTTTAATTGCCTTGTCACGGCGATCGTCTTTATTGTCGGATCTGCTATTGGCAGCTTTCTAAATGTGGTAGTCTATCGGTTGCCTGCGGGTTTGTCGGTGATACACCCTCCTTCTCGCTGTCCCAAATGTTTAAATCAACTCAGAAGTTACGAAAATATACCCGTTTTCGGTTGGCTGTGGCTGCGGGGACGCTGCAATCACTGCCGCAGTCGCATTTCGGCCCGTTATCCGCTGGTGGAAACAGCGACGGGTTTGCTGTTTTTGCTCATCTTTTGGCGGTTTGGCGTAACAGTGCAAACTCTGGGTTTTTGGGCTTTGTTTAGCTGGCTGTTGGCTTTGTCTTTGATTGATTGCGATACAATGACTTTGCCTAATTCTTTAACTCGATCGGGTTTGGTGCTCGGATTGGTTTTCCAGGTGGCGAAAGGTTGGTGGCCGACATTTAGTCCGATCGACTCGGTACACTATCTGGTACTCGACGGGATCGCGGGAGCAGTTGTGGGGTTGTGGCTGTTTGACGCGATCGGACTCGCCGGGACGATCGGCCTGGGGCAGAATGCTATGGGCGCCGGAGATACCAAATTGGCCGCCTTGATGGGAGCTTGGCTGGGCTGGAAATACTTGCTGCTAGCGGGATTCATCGCCTGTGTAGCCGGGGCTTTTGTCGGTGGCGGGGCGATCGCTCTGGGGTTCCTCGATCGGCGTCAACCCATGCCTTTCGGCCCGTTTCTGGCTCTCGGTGCAGCAATTACTGCTCTGTGGGGCGAAGCCATCTTATCTACTTACTTGCAGTTGTTTTTCCCTAATTTTAGTTTCTGATCTGCCGGTAGTCTAGCGATCGAACTTAATAATATCGGTTCATAAATTGGTAAAATTGTCCCGTGTCTTGGATTACACTTAAAACCACTAGCTTTCGCTGGGAAGCGGAATTAATGCAGCAGCTCCTGGCTGCTCATCAAATCCCCGCCCGGATTGTAGACTTGGGCATAGCATCTTATTTGGGTGCTGGAAGTGCTACAGCCCTGCAAGTTCTTCCAGAACACCAGCGAACAGCATCGCTCCTCATCAGTCCAGTTGAAGATGAGCCAGAATCTGGTGATTAGTTATTAGTCATTAGTCATTAGTCACTAAACAACTAGCAATTGACAACTAGCAACTGACAACTAACAATTACTAATTACCAATTCCCAATTACCAATTCCCAATTACCAATTACCAAGTTTTAATGTCTCTATTTGATTGGTTTGCAAATCGACGAAAATCAGTACCGAACTCCCAAGAACGGCCGGAACGAGAAATTGCGGACGGACTTTGGAATAAATGCGAAGCTTGCGATGCCCTGAGTTATACCAAAGACCTGCGAGCAAATCAAATGGTTTGCTTGGAATGCGGGCATCATATCAGAGTTTACAGTGACGATCGCATCGAGCAGTTGATCGATCCCAATACCTGGATGCCCATTAACGAAGGACTGCACGCCACAGATCCCCTAAAATTTCGCGATCGCAAAAAATATAGCGATCGACTGCGAGAATTTCAAGAAAAAACAGGCCACCTAGACGCCGTAGAAACAGGCATCGGCAAACTCGAAAATTTGCCTGTGGCCCTCGGAGTCATGGAATTTCAGTTCATCGGCGGCAGCATGGGCTCAGTAGTCGGAGAAAAACTGACTCGCCTCATCGAACACGCCACGCGGGAACGCTTGTCCGTACTCATTGTCTGCGCTTCTGGCGGTGCGAGAATGCAAGAAGGAATGCTCAGCTTGATGCAAATGGCTAAAATTTCCGGGGCTCTGGAACGCCACCGGGAAGCGAGACTGCTTTACATCCCGATTTTGACCCACCCGACCACGGGCGGCGTCACCGCCAGTTTTGCCATGCTGGGAGACATTATAATTGCAGAGCCAAAAGCTACTGTAGCCTTTACGGGCGGCCGGGTAATCGAGCAAACTCTGCGCGAAAAGCTGCCGGAAAATTATCAAACTTCCGAATACTCCTTCGCCCACGGTTTTGTAGACTTGATCGTACCCCGGACTCAATTAAAGAAAACTCTCGGTCAGCTCATCAGCCTCCACCAGCCCCAGCCGTTCTTGGCAGGCTCGGAATTGTCCGCCCTCAATGGCAGCGACGGCCACGCTGTGCCCCCGCAGACTCACGCTTTCAAGCTTTCTCCCTAAGCAGCAACGCCGGATGATTGTCTGTTGGTGAGTCCGGGGGAGAGACGAAAAATTTCTGAGCAATTGCTCAAAACCCGGTTTCTCGCAAAAATATTGAGTTTGGTAGCGAGACGTTCACGCAGACACTAGGTTTTGAGCCCCGCGCGCGCAAGTCCTATTGGTAATAACGACGCAGCAGTGGGATGATATTGATCGGAAGTTGATTGGCCCTGAAGTTGGGCTGGGCAAAAATGCCTAGTCGCAGTTAGCGGTTAGTTAGCTGGCGATCGAACAAGATCTCAGAACAAACTAACAGAACAAGCTAACAGCGCTTTCTGAAATTGTCCGGCTTTCAGTTAATAGCCGTCAACTCAATTTTGACCTGTCAGCGACCTAAAAATTATGGGTTTTGCAGACCTGTCCATCGCAGAAATAGCAGAGGACTTCAACGTCCCTGTTGAAGACGTGATCCGCTTGTGCGACGAGTTGGAAATTGCCTACAAGCACCCTCAAACCCGTTTGGCTTTGGAGGATGTTAAGGCAATTATGTCTACTCTCGAAAAAAGGCGCGACTCAAAACTTCTTGCAGATTAGATCGCAAAATTCCTCTACCTTTAAAGGTATGGCTGCACTAACTTTCGCCAGTTGTTGCAGAAAGAGGGAATTTTGAACAGAAATCTGTTTGCCAGCTATGCTCTCTTAGCGTTCAATAATTTGCCGGATTTTTTTAAGGAGAACCATGCTTAAAAGATACTTAATTGCTCTGACCGCTGTATTCTTGACATTTCAGTTATTTGTCAGCAGTGCGATGGCTGTCGAACTGAGTCCTGAACTTCGCACTGTGACTTTGAATGACAAGGGTGCTCCGGTAGTGCTGAGCCTCAAACAAGTTCAGCAAGGCAAACGCCTGTTCAATTCGGCTTGCGCTCAATGTCACGCTGCGGGCATGACAAAAACTGACCCCAACCTGAATTTGAGCCCGGAAACTCTGGCTTTGGCCAACCCGCCCCGGAATAATATTGAGTCGCTGGTGGACTTTATGAAAAATCCCACCACTTATGACGGGTTTGAGGAAATTTCGGAAGTGCATCCGAGTATGAAGAGCGCGGATATTTTCGCTGAGATGAGAAATCTCTCGGATGACGATTTGTACGCGATTGCCGGTCACATTCTGTTGCAGCCGAAAATTGTTGCCAAGCAGTGGGCTGGTGGCAAAGGCGCTCGCTAATCGATTTTAGATTTTAGATTTTGGATTTTGGATTTGGGATGGGGCTGGGGTTTGGCAAGGATTGCTGGCTGGCTGTTTTTCTATCTAAAATCTGAAATCTAAAATTTACCCCCTGCTCATTGATTCTCGCCAGTCGAACCCGCCGACTTAAGCTTGTGGACTGGTTGAGGGCGACGAAAGCCAGAGTGAAACAAGAAAATTCGATTTTGCGAGCAAATGTTAGTGAATTATTGACAGTTCTACGCCCTTATGCTGCATCGTGGTGTTTTTGTCTGCTTTCTGTTGGGGATGTTAATTATTTTGCCGCTCGTGCTGTTGGCTCCTCAACCTGTTTTGGCTGCTGGCGATTCTTACGTGAATAGGTATTTAGAAGCCAGCGAACCTGTGCCTTTGGAGTTGGACTCACAGGGGCATACTCGGTTGTTTTCGGCTCAGGATTTGTCTGCGGGCAAGGTGTTGTTCGAGCAAAGTTGCATGAATTGTCACGTCGGAGGAGCTAATTTACCAGATCCCACGATATCTCTGTCTTTGGCTGACCTGAAGGGGGCGACCCCTCCCCGCAACAACATCAATAGTTTGGTGGCGTTTCTGAGAGAACCGATGACTTATGACGGTACTGAGGAGAGTTTTTGGTGCCGCCAAGTCCCGGAAAGCTGGATGTCGCAGGCAGAAATCGAAAATTTGGCGGCTTTTGTGATCCGGGCCGCTCAGAAAGCTCCGGCCTGGGGCGTGGAGAATTTTGAGAGTTGAACTACCGCTGCAAAAAAGTGGTAAATTACTCGGGAGAACGCGATGCGACTGCGCGATCGCGCCTGTTTTAACAGGTAAAATATCTAAAGAATCACCCTTTCCGTGTCCATTAGAGGAGAACTGCGTTGAAAAGACTCTTATCGATCGCCCTGTTAGCGTTCGCAATTTTTACCGTCGGCTTTGGCCGCCCTGCTTTGGCAGGAGATGCTGCTAAAGGAGCTAAAATCTTTAGCTCGAACTGTGCTGCTTGTCACATCGGTGGCGGCAACGTGGTTATGGCCCAGAAAACCTTGAAATCGGCTGCTCTTGAGAAGTACGGTATGAATTCTCTCGAAGCTATTACCACTCAGGTAACTAAAGGCAAAAATGCTATGCCTGCTTTCGGCGCCAAGTTGAAGCCCGAACAAATTGAGGATGTAGCAACCTACGTGCTCGAACAATCTCAGAAAGACTGGAAAGGCTAAACTGCCTCTTTGAAGTCAAACAAGCTGGGCGGGCTTGATTTAATTTAAAACTTGTCCTCCCGATCGCACCCTCTCTCTCTCTTTGGCGAATAAATGTCGGTTTGCAGCGATCTTAACCTGTTTGGGAAATATCGCCAGAAATCGGATTTTTATGAGCCCAAGGGCGAGGGAGGGTAATTCGATTTTAGATTTTAGATTTTAGATTTTAGATTGAAGATTGAAGATTGAAGATTGAAGATTGAAGATTTGAAATTTGAGATTGCTAAATGCTGACTTTGGATAAATTGTTCAGCACCTTACATTAACCATGCTTACGCATGGGGGCTAGAAACTCGGTTTCTACGAAAAATCCTGGGTTTTAATTAGAGAAATATAGGAAGAAACGGGGTTTCTGAAATCAGCGTGCGATTGAAAATTAATTAAAATTTATAATTGCTGAGGTTCATAAATTAAAGTGTGTGCTAGGATATAACCCCTTATTAGCAAAGCTTTGAAATCGAGATTAAAGTCGATCAGCAAAGTGAACTCTACACCTGCCATGAATATAAAAACATCAGCAAAAGTTAAAACTCAAGTTAAAACTCTCGCAGACGCAGCCTCTGAGGCGATTGAGAAATATTTCCGCAAAAGTGTAGCGCACGAGGCTGAAGTTCTCAAAGACAAAGATGCCGAAGAACTTCATCAAATGCGCGTGGGATTGAGACGTTTGCGATCGGCTGTAACGGGTTTTGCTCCGGTTTTAGACTTGCCAAAAGAGGCTTCTGAGCGCAAAATTGGTAAGGTGGGGCGGATTCTGGGAACGCTCAGGGATTTGGATGTGATGCTCGAAAGTCTCCAAAACCGCTATTACCCGAATTTGCCGGCTGACGAACAGGAAGTTTTGGATAAGGCTTTGTTGAATTTGCTCAAACAGCGGCAGCGGGCTTTGAAAGGGGTGAGGGCGATTTTAGAGCACAAAACCTACGAATCGCTGAAGGAGTCGATCGAGGATTGGCTGGAAAAACCGCAGTATCGGGCGATCGAACATTTGCCAATTGCTGAGGTTTTGCCGGATTTACTGTTACCTCAAGTCAGTGAGTTTTTCCTGCATCCGGCTTGGCTGTTGGGCACGGAATATGAGGATGGCAAAGTTAAAGTTGCTGAGGATTTGAATGCTGAGGCTGTTGAAGAGAAGTTAGCAGCAGAGGGAACTATTCTGCACGATTTGCGGAAGCAAGCGAAGCGGGTTCGCTATTTGATGAATCTGTTTGGGGATTTTTACGGCGAGACTTACGAAGTTTATGTCGAAGATGTGAAAGCTGTTCAAGAATGTTTGGGCGATATTCAAGACAGTGAAGTTTTAGGGGAGTTTCTGACAGATTTTGTCGATCGCGATCTGAAAAAAGAGTTGCCGAAATTGGCTGATATTTTGGCAAAAAATCGCTACGCAGCTTGGCAAAAATGGCAGGTTTTGCAGCGCAGGTATTTGAATTCGGAAATTCGGAAAGGTTTGCGATCGGTATTAATTCATCCTGTGGTTGAAGATGCTGTTAAGGTCGATTAGCAGTCGGAATTTTATTGATTTGCAGTTAAGCTTGGGCGCGGTTTGGGCGCAACTGCAAGCAACACAGAAGTAGCTCGTTCTAATTAAACGTAAGACGCTCTATATTCGCGTATCCCTACCCCCTGCTCTTAAAATTTTGATTGCCTATGTTAAAATTCTTGCCGGCAGGGAGAGTCCCCCGCCTGTCAAGATTTTGGTTGAAAGTAAACAAAAACTTTAGTCATGGAAAAGAAAATGAGTAGCCAACTTAACAAACCTCTGGAAATATGGATCAATGAAGATTTACTACTTCCTGGTGTACGCCCAGCCCCACTGCTAATGCACCTCAGCCCGCCGGACACTAATCCAGAGTTAAAGTTTTGGAATTTGCTCAGGGATAAATTGCCGGATCTAGTCAAGATTCACCGATTTACAAAATTGGCAGATGCAGGCAAGATTGTGGTGACTCCACATTTTATTTCAAGTTATTATAGCTTTAAGAAGCAAGGTGAATTTTATAAATTCAAACGCCAAGTATTAGGATCGCAACGAACTCTCGTCACTTTTTCAAACAGTATGGAGTTTAAGCCTTCTCAAGGAGAAATATTTTTTGCATCTGCCACTTACAATGATAAAAAAGAAAAATCAATACCTACGCCCCAATGGCTTTACGAATTAGGAGAGAAGGTAAATATCTCAAAACCATCAATTCCTACTGTCGGTTTTGTGGGAAATAGTGAATATCCATCCCGACTAAATTCGCTGATATTACGTTATATTAAATTTTCAGATTCTCTGGTTAACTGGATGGCAGGCAACCTTTCTGTTAATCGTAATTTGAATTTGGGAAGGCGAATGTTGATTGCAGCATTAGTCCGAAAAAAAATAATTAATGAATTGCGAAAAGCGAAAAATCTACAAACATCTGTGATTGAAAGAAAGGGAGAGTTTTTTAGTCTGCCATTGGAAGAAAAAAAGCGCCAAAGAGCCGAGTATATCGAAAATATCGAGAATAATGCTTATATCTTGGCGATGAGGGGAGACGATAATGGCTGTTACCAGCTCTTGGAGGTGATGTCAGCAGGAAGAATTCCGGTTTTCATTGATACCAATAGATTGTTACCGGAGTTGAGAGGGATGAAATGGGAAGATTTTTGCGTTATCGTTCCTTTTTCGGAAGTGCATCGGATTGGAGATTATATCCAAGCTTTTCACGATAAACTTTCGGATGAGGATTTTGCTGAGGTCTGCCGGAAATCTCGCGCTGCTTTCGATCAGCTACTCCCTCACAACTTTGTTGTCAGGATTTTGGAAATAATTGCCAAAAGTACCAACTAATGATGTATAAAAATGGCTAGAGAATGGCATCTAAGAATGTCGGAGCTAACTTCAATATCGGAGAAAATTACAGCAGTTATTAATCATTTGCTAGATTTTTTTTCCGGCAGACGTGTTAGACTTGGCTAGTTATTTGTATTGGCAGGAGTTGATCGGAAGAAAAAGCGAGCGCTTTTTTCTTAAGAGAAAATCACGACTGCAACCACTTCATAAACTTATTCGTCGCAGTGCCGATCGACTGTCCTACCTGTTTCTTCAAACGCCACCGCTGAAAGGCTTGTTCGTAATCTTCCCCTTCAGTTTGATAAACATTCCAAGCATTCAGCGACAATCCCAATCCCCACGTTAGTAAAATAAAAAGCGACCAAGAAAGCTCGTGCGCTGCTGCTAGATTAAACAAAACTAAAAAAGTATTGATAATGCCGTACTTGGTCACATTTTTCTGCAATTTGCGACGACGGTAAGTGTTAAAAACCAGCTTTTCTTGAACTTCTCCTCTAGTTGCTAACCATTGCTGTTCCGCCGCCAGAATATCCTGTTCGGAAATGCCCAATTCCGCCGCAATCTCAAAAAGCTGGACTCTGGATAATTCCCCTTCATCCTGGCGCCGCGCGATCGCAAGCTGTAAAATACCTTGAGCATCCTCTGATCCGTAAATTTGATTTATTTGACTTTCATTTGTCGCCATAACAAGTTTCCTATAATTCCTGACATCATTTCTATGATAGAGATAACCGCAGTTAAACGGCAGGTAGTGACATTGGCGGATTTCAACACCCGGAAAATGAGGAGGCGATCGCACTTCCGACAGCCGCCAACCGTGTAGGTAGTTCACCCCAAAGTATACATCCAGCCATCCCTTGCACAAATCCTCACAATTCCGTCCCAAACTACAGGCGTTGCCTCAAATGACAAACCCGGTTTAAATCTCCCTGATTCTATTACTTTCAAACGGTAAAACTCGCCTTTAGCATTTCTCAAAGCATTCTGATCCCCAGACTTCGCTCGTTCCCAATTTAAATTGAACAAATAAACACCGTTGTATCCCGCACTGATCAGTTTATTGCCATCGGTAAAAATCGGAGTAGAAATTGAAGAACCAATGGCTTTTTTAAACACTATTACCGGAGTATCGTAAGACTGCTTCCGCCAAGGTACAGCAATTTTTTTGCCTGTAACCATATTTTGGGAACCGATGTATAAATTGCCGTCGATCGCATTTGTGGCAAACAGGGCCGGAAACTCCCCTGAATTGTACTCGTCATTCAACGCCACCGAGCCAATTATCCCTCCTTCCCAGCTAGAAAGTCGGCGATTTCCAGTAGGCAAAAACCATTCAACACAGGCATTCGGTTCCTTGTTTGGATTCAGCTTTAGCACTCCGCCGTTGCCCTGAATGTATTGTTTTTCAATCGCACAAAACAGTTTACCAGATTTAGAAATTACAGCACTTCCGTCCAAATCTGAACCCGTATAGAAATCCCATACTATCTTTTTAGTTTCAATGCTAATACCGTAAATATGACCGGAACCAGCAGCTATAAATATTCTATCTTTCAGCCTCGATGGGGATGATTCCGCTACCAAGTTTCCGCCGTGCTTGCTGATATCTCCTGCTGCATAAAGCTGTACTTCTGACAAGATATTTGGCTGCTTGATTCCTTGTTTAATTTTTGCCTGGCTTGTGGAACTATCGAGAAAATAGCCGATCGCATTTTCCCCCGCATTGAACAAAACGCCACCGCCGATGTCCAAAGCGCTGCTGTCATTATCGCGGCTGTAGCTGGGCGTTCTCCTGATGTCCAATTTCCAAAGTTCCTTGCCAGTTCTAAAAGATATTGCCCTAAAACTCGGCACGACATTTTTGCCACCACCGCCACTGCGGCTTCCCTGCAAAATCACAATTCTGTTTTCGGCGCTGGCTTTTTCATCGATATAAATCGTTGATGAACCTTTAATTATATCATCAAATTTATAGCGCCAAACTTCTTTATTTGTAGCAATATCTATTTTGCGCAAATTGTGGTCGTAAGCACCTATAATTAAATAAGTTTTTCCCCCGTCTCTGGTAATAGTCGGCTGTCCAGTCCAACCGGCGCCGCTCCAAACTACAGACCGCCTTCCCAGAAAAGTCCGGCCGCTGCCGAGTTGAAATTTGTCGATTAACTTCAAACTTTTCGGAACACCTCTGCCGTAGAAACGGCGCTTGTCGTTACCTAAAAATGTCGGGACTAATAATTCTATTTCTGGCTCTGCTTTTGCCAGAGAATTGTTAAGATTAGTTTCTAATAAAGCTTGTTCCGAAGAGGCAGTTTGGTACAGTTTGAGAACAGCAGGAGGAACAGCGGCGCTCAGCAAAAATTGTCCGAGCTGTTGATTGAAGGTTCTCCGAGATGATAAACTCATGTTAGATCGAGATAATCAGCCATAACATTAAAACACAATTATCAGCAACAACTCAATTAAAACATCTCGCGCTAAACTGCTAGAGAAATGACAAGCTTACCCAGTACGAGTGAAAGTGGATTTGATTATGGTCAACCGTCTTGCTCAATCCCAAAGCCTTTACCTGCGGAAACACGCCGAAAATCCGATCGACTGGTGGCCTTGGTGCGACGAAGCTTTGGAAGCGGCCCGGAGCGAAAATAAACCGATTTTCCTGTCAATTGGCTACTCTAGCTGCCACTGGTGTACGGTCATGGAAGGAGAAGCATTTTCCGATCGCGCGATCGCTCAATACATGAATTCGCACTTTATACCGATAAAAGTCGATCGCGAAGAACGGCCGGATATTGACAGCATTTATATGCAAACATTGCAAATGATGACCGGTCAAGGCGGTTGGCCGCTCAACGTTTTTCTCACTCCAGACGAGCGAGTTCCCTTCTACGGAGGCACTTATTTCCCCGTAGAACCGCGCTACGGACGGCCGGGATTTTTAGAAGTTTTGCAAGCAATTCGCCGCTTTTACGACACAGAAAAAGGCAAAGTAGAAGCCTTCAAAGCAGAGATTTTAGGCAACCTCCAACAGTCGGCAGCGCTGTCAGGGGTAACCGCCGAATTAAATCGCGAAATTTTTCAAAAAGGCTTAGAAACTACCACCGGAATTATTGCCGGCAGCAACCCCGGCCCCAGCTTTCCGATGATACCTTATGCTGAGCTAGCACTGCGGGGAACGCGATTTAATTTTGAATCAAAATACGACAGCAAACAAGTCTGCACTCAGCGCGGATTAGACTTAGCATTGGGCGGCATTTACGACCACGTAGGCGGCGGATTTCACCGCTATACGGTTGATGCGACTTGGACTGTGCCGCACTTTGAAAAAATGCTCTACGACAACGGTCAAATTGTTGAATATTTGGCGAATTTGTGGAGCGCGGGAATACAAGAACCCGCTTTTGAAACTGCGATCGCGGGGACAGTAGAATGGTTGAAGCGAGAAATGACCGCGCCAACCGGCTATTTTTATGCTGCACAGGATGCGGACAGCTTTAACACTTCTGAAGAAGTTGAACCGGAAGAAGGAGCATTTTATGTCTGGACTTATGCCGAACTAGAACAACTGTTAACTGCTGAGGAATTGGCGGAAATTAAAGCACAGTTTACTGTTAGTCGCAGCGGCAATTTTGAGGGTCAAAATGTATTGCAGCGCCGCTATCCGGGAAAACTGAGCGACACGGTAGAAACGGCTTTGGCTAAACTCTTTGCTGTTCGCTACGGTGGCAATCCCGATACTGTAAAAACCTTTCCCCCAGCCCGCAACAATCAAGAAGCTAAAAACGACAGTTGGCCGGGTAGAATTCCCGCCGTTACTGACACGAAAATGATTGCTGCTTGGAATAGCTTAATGATTTCGGGTTTAGCCCGCGCTGCGGCTGTTTTTGGAAATTGGGAATATCTGGAATTAGCTGCGACAACTGCTAATTTTATTTTAGAGAATCAGTGGACGGATGGGCGGTTTCAGCGGTTGAATTATGACGGACAATCTGCTGTAACCGCGCAGTCGGAAGATTATGCTTTGTTTGTGAAAGCATTGTTGGATTTGCATCAAGCGAGTTTGACTTTAGGAAACGGGGAAGAAGCAAAACAGTTGCCGAATTCTCAGTTTTGGTTGGAGAAAGCTGTGCAGGTACAAGAAGAGTTTGATGAGTTTTTGTGGAGCGTGGAATTGGGAGGATATTACAATACTGCTAAGGATGCTAGCGGAGATTTGTTGGTGCGGGAACGCAGCTATATAGACAACGCAACTCCGGCGGCGAATGGAATTGCGATCGCCTCTTTGGTTCGCCTCGCACTGCTGGCGCAAAATTTGGAATATCTCGATCGCGCGGAGCAAGGTTTGCAAGCTTTCAGCAGTATTGTACAAGATGCTCCGCAAGCTTGTCCGAGTTTGTTTTCTGCTCTCGATTGGTATCAGCATTCTACCCTAATTCGCACGACTCCCGACCAAATTTCGGGGTTGATTTCCCAGTATTATCCGACTGCTGTCTGTCAGATTGAGGGTGATTTGCCTGAAGGTGTTATCGGGTTAGTTTGCGAGTGTTTGACTTGCAAAGAACCGGCGAAAAGTCAAGAGCGGCTGTTGGCAGAAATTTGGCAAAGTCAAACCCGAGTTTAGCACGGGGAGCGGGTTTACGAGATTCTTAGTTTTCAGGCGACGCATTTTGTCTGGCGCGTCGCCTATGAGATTATCGAGCTTATTTTGATATGTTTTCAGGCGGCGACGCACCCTACGGTAGTTGTTAGATGAGCGCCATTTGTGATCCCTCAATCTTCCAAAATCTCAACTAAATCTTCCATAGTCACGTCGAAGGCGCGGGCGATTTTGTAGACAGCAGAAATATCGGCCGTGTTCAAAGCATCGCGCTGAACGTAGCTTCTAACAGTGTTGTAATTCACTCCCGATCGATCGGCAACTTGCTTTAGAGTCCAACCCTTTTGCTCAGCTAGTTCTCGAATCCGCAGTCTAACGTATCCCATGCTTTAGCTTGACATTGATGCGTATGCAACATACAATAGCTATGTACACTGAAAACGATCGCCCTCCTAGCCTGGAAAACTTAAGGGCGATCGCCTTTTCTATCACTCTCCGCAAACGCGGGGAAGGATTACCCTATGATACCAACATCAAAGCCCAAATTAAACACTCATCCCTGGTGTATCGTGCGGCAATTGCCAAATATGCAGCGATTGGTTGTGGCAAGGTTCCACCGCCGAGGCGATGCAGAGGGATATCTCCAGATTTTACGGCGGTTGTTGCCGGCGGCCAAACACGCGATCGTATTTGATACGACTGGGGCCGAGAAATTGCCAGAAGTTCGATCGGCTCAATGAGAGCAAATGTTGTAATTGATGAGAGCGAGATCCTTTTTTGTTTTAACTAGAAAACCGATTAATAGAAAAGGGAACTCGTCCTTTCCTGACAAAAAGGAAGTAAGTCGCTCTAATTAAACGTCAAACGTTTTTCTGTTAGATACCCCACTTCTTAAAGAAGTCGGGTATCTGAGTATTCTATTTTTTTAGGTGGGCTTTTAGCTTTAAATGCTTAAGAATCCCCATCCAGCTAACAACTAGCCATTAGCAACTAACAACATAAGCTTTTTTTATATTGACGGCGCACAAGTTATTAACTATAATTACAGACCAAAAATAACAAAAATCTTACGCCTAACAGTTTTTCTCAAATAACCGTTAAACTATTCTAACGTTTGCGCGTACCCAACGTCGCAAGCCAAACCTATATCTGTTAAGGATTCGTCCTGATTCACAGGAGCAAGATTTTAAAATATGCATCTGAGCGAACTGACTCACCCAAACCAATTACACGGCCTCTCGATTCATCAACTCGAACAAATTGCCCGACAAATTCGAGAAAAGCATTTAGAAACTGTAGCAGCCAGCGGCGGGCACCTCGGCCCCGGATTGGGTGTAGTGGAACTGACCTTAGCACTCTACCAAACACTTGACCTCGATCGCGACAAAGTTACCTGGGATGTCGGCCACCAAGCTTATCCTCACAAATTGATAACCGGCCGCTACAACCAATTCCACACCCTCCGCCAAAAAGACGGCGTTGCAGGCTATCTCAAGCGCTGCGAGAGCAAATTTGACCATTTTGGTGCTGGCCACGCTTCCACGAGCATCTCAGCAGCTTTAGGGATGGCGATGGCGCGCGACCTCAAGGGCGAAAACTTTAAGACTGTAGCAGTCATCGGCGACGGTGCATTGACTGGCGGCATGGCACTCGAAGCGATCAACCACGCGGGCCATATGCCGAAAACCAATCTGATGGTAGTGCTCAACGACAACGAGATGTCAATCTCGCCCAATGTCGGCGCGATTACCCGCTATTTGAACAAGATGCGACTCTCGCAGCCGGTGCAATTTCTCAAAGATAACTTAGAGGAACAATTCAAACAGATTCCCTTTGTCGGCGAAACTTTTACCCCAGAAATGGAACGCCTCAAAGAAGGGATGAAACGCTTGGCAGTCTCGAAAGTTGGAGCCGTAATTGAAGAATTGGGCTTTACTTACATGGGCCCGGTAGACGGACACAATTTGGAAGAGTTAATTGCCACTTTCAAACAAGGTCATACCATCCAAGGCCCGGTGCTAGTTCACGTTGTGACTGTGAAGGGCAAAGGATATGCGATCGCCGAAAAAGACCAAGTAGGGTATCACGCCCAAAATCCCTTTAACTTAGCCACAGGCAAAGGCATTCCCTCAACCAAACCCAAGCCTCCTGCTTACTCGAAAGTCTTTACCCACGCCCTGGTCAAGCTAGCAGAAAATAATCCAAAAATTGTCGGCATTACCGCTGCAATGGCAACCGGAACAGGTCTGGATAAACTTCAGGAAAAACTGCCGAAACAGTACATTGATGTCGGCATTGCCGAACAGCACGCCGTGACTTTATCGGCTGGTTTAGCCTGCGAAGGAATGCGCCCCGTTGTAGCAATTTACTCGACCTTTTTGCAGCGGGCATACGATCAAATAGTTCACGATGTCTGCATCCAAAATTTGCCGGTTTTCTTCTGTTTGGATCGAGCCGGCATTGTCGGCGCTGACGGCCCCACCCACCAAGGAATGTACGATATTTCCTACTTGCGCTGTCTGCCAAATATGACAATTATGGCACCCAAAGACGAGGCAGAATTGCAGCGGATGATAGTCACGGGAATCAACCACACAAGCGGCCCGATCGCCATGCGTTACCCGCGCGGCAACGGTTACGGCGTGCCTCTGATGGAGGAAGGTTGGGAAGAATTGCCGATCGGCAAAGCCGAAATTCTCCGCAACGGCGATGATTTGCTGATATTGGGTTACGGTTCAATGGTTTATCCGGCGATGCAAACTGCCGAGATGTTGAGCGAGCACGGCATTGAAGCAACTGTAATCAATGCGCGTTTTGTCAAGCCTTTGGACACCGAATTAATCTTGCCTTTAGCACAGCGAATCGGGCGAGTTGTCACTTTAGAAGAAGGCTGTTTGATGGGCGGTTTTGGTTCAGCAGTAGCCGAATCTTTGCTCGACAATAATGTCCTCGTGTCGCTGATGCGGCTGGGCGTACCGGATACATTAGTAGATCATGCAACGCCAGAGCAATCATTTGCAAGTTTAGGGCTAACTCCACCGCAAATGGTCGATCGGATCTTAGCAACATTCAGCCGCAAACAGTCACCTGTTAGCGTGAAATAGCTAGAATTGTAGGGTGCGCCTAGCGCACCTTACTCTTCGATATCCGATCTATGACAGTGAAAGAGCAGCATGATTGAAGGAAGATTTGAGGATAAGGGAGAAAAAACAATGACTAACGTGAAACCAAATCGTACCGTGCGGCGGGGAAGACTGTTCCCAGAAATTCAATGGTCAGAAGAAAAAAAAGCCCAGTGGCGAGCTGAAAGAGAAGCATTTTATCAGCGCTGCAAACCAATTTTCGATCGCCTTAAACCAGAATTAATCGACACTCACTACAACTGGTACATGGCCGTTGAACCCGACAGCGGGGAATATTTTATCGACAAAGATGATATGCAAGTTGCAAACATAGCCCATGAGAAATACCCGAAAGCTAAATTGCAAGTTTTTCGGATCAATGAAACCGGAGTTTGTGGCACAATATGATTCAAGGAAAATTTGGTGATGAGGACGAGCTATTTTTTGAACTTGAACTGATTGCTGATAACGGCTTAGAATTACCTGTTGATGCTCTGCTTGATACAGGTTTTTCTGGCTGGTTAGCAATGGACAGTCAGGATTTAGAGGGACTTGATTGGACATATGTGAAACAAGAAAAAATGCGAACAGCTAAGGGAGAATTTGATTTTGAACTTTATGTAGGAAAAGTGCGTATTGAGTACCTAGAATTTGACATTCCCGTTCATGTGGGTGAGGGAGTACCGGAAATTTTAATCGGCCGCCAGTGGCTGAAAAATCGGCGGTTAGTAGTTGATATGTCTGCGGGTATTTTGACATTGGAAGCTAGTTAAAAGCAAGATGAATTTAAAAAGTTTTGACATAGTAATAGTAGGAGCAGGCCCAGCAGGCGGTCACTGCGCGAGAATCCTAGCCCAATCCGGCCACAAAGTCTTGCTGGCAGAGCAAAACGACAATTTTAATAAAAATGACTTTTCTAGCGCCGCTACACCTCTAGAAACCCTCTCTAAATTTGATTTACCTGAATCCGTTATCGGCAGTTTTTGGCACAAACTTACTATTGAAACTAGCAAAGTCAGTCAAAGTTGGGAGTCTCCCGAAAGCTTGGGAGTTGTTCTCAACTTTGCTAAATTTAGAGAATTTCTAGCCAGCGAAGTTGAGCGATATGGCGGTGAAGTTTGGCTTGGTTATCGCTACACCGGACATTCACAAGCCAAAGGCGAAACAACAGTAGAATTTAAACAGTTATCCGACGGTCAAGTTATCAAAGTTAGCACGAAAGTATTGGTTGATGCTACTGGCTTTGCTAGGGCGATTATGTACAAAAAAGAGAAGGATAAGCCAGATTTTTTGTCGGGAACCGGCATCGAATATTTAATTGAAGTAGAGCCAGAAGTTTACAATAAATACAGCGGTGATTTAATCTTTTTTTTGGGCGATAAATGGATGCCGAAGGGTTATTCCTGGATATTCCCAATGGAACAAAACAGGCTGAAAGTTGGTGCGGGTCGCATTTTTTTAGATCCAAAAACGGTTAGGCATTTGTCACCGCTGAAAAAATATATTGATTTACTGATTGATGAATATCTGAAGTCTAAAACTTATAAAATTATTGACAAACACGGTTCGACGCTGAAGTACAGTCCTGGTTTAAAAGATATTTATTGCAAGGATAATAATATAATTGCGATCGGCGATACTGTCTCGACAGTAAATTTTTTGGGTGGCGAAGGGATTAGACACGGGATGGATGGTGCGGAAATAGCGGGGAAATATATTCAAAGGTATTTGGAGGGTAAAATCTCAGATTTTCGGGATTATGAGACGGAAATGCACCGCAAGTTTGATAAAAAATGGAATATTTCGGAAAGGTTGGCTGTGAGAAAATATATCGATGATGTTAATGATGAACTGACAGATAAAATGATTTCTTATTTAAAGTATATGAAAACAGAAGATGTTATGGATATTTTATTTTATTATAAGTTTGAGAAGATTTCCAGAGGGTTAGGCGGTTATTTGCAGCGGAAAATCAAGGGATTGATTAAGCGATTTCACTTGTAAGGTGCGCCAGTTGAGAAATTTTTAGTTGAGGCAAAAATCTCGCTGGCTGACGCACCCTACAAACCTAATTGCCATAAAAAGTTTTCTGCTGTAACTTGAATGCGCGGCAGCGACAGTAAATCATCGTCAAAACTGCTAAATTTTGATCTATAGGATACACCAAAAGTATACCCAGTCGCTCCAATTAAATGCGCTACAATTGGATCGACATCCCCGTAAGGATAGGCAAAACATTTAACAGATTTTTCTAATTCTCGTTCCAAGATAGCACGGGATTTCGCCCCCTCCCGCACAATTTCTGTCGGCGACAATGCAGTTAGAGGTTGATAAGTAGCAGACATAGAACCGAATTCAATCCCTGCATTCCGCAGTTGGCGAATTTCCGGCCATCCCATTAACTTCACTTCTTCAAATTCGGCTTTTTCCCAACTATTTGTCTTTCCTATCGACTCCGCTACCAGAAAAACAGTCGCTGTAAAATCAAAGCGTTTTAGCAGAGGCCAAGCATATTGGAAAAAGTCGAGATAGCCACCATCAAAAGTGAGCAATACAGCTTTACCGGGTAAAGGAGTTTTATCCAGTTTCGCACTTCGCCAATCTTCCCAACTCGCACTATAATAAGCACGATCTTTGAGATACTGCAATTGTTGTTCTAAAACCTGCGGAGTAACTGCGTCTAAACCGTCAGGAGAAATGCGACGGTAGGCGAGAATGGGCAGCCTTTGTGTAACGCTATGATTGTCAAAAAGTTGAGGTTTCACCGAGTGAGAAACTTCCCCATACGGCGATTTTCGCCCAATAATTTCCGGTGCGTAAAATACTTGCTTTGGAAACTCGTTTTCTGAGGCGATTTCCATTGTTGTTTCCCCCGCAATTGCCGCCGCTGACGCGATTTCCCGCAGCGCAGCCGCTGGGAGTGCGGCCCGGCGGCTGACACTCGTTCCTATCGCACCCGATCGCCTGCCGAAGAGCACCGCATTTGGCGGGTAAATGCCCCCAGCACCCGGTGCATTCAACGAGTCGGGCAAATCAGACCTTTGTTTAGCACAAGAGGCTAAGCGCGATCGCAGCGACATCTTGCCGTTGAGCGGTTTTCCCAGCAAAGCTTCTCGCACGCTGGCGACGCACAACTCAAAACCGCTATTTCGAGTAATTGTCGATCGCAATTTTTGAGCAGAAACAAAATTATTTTCCACAGCAACAGTGACAATCCCGACAGCAACGCCGCCTACTTTCACCAGCACGTCAATTTCAGAAAGCTCAACTTGTATATTAGCAAAATCCTCGCTGACTTCTAAGACAATCAAATCTTTTTCGAGGGTAATTGTTGCAACTTCCTCTGCTATTTCTGGCTTGTAGAAATCCTCCAAATGCCAATGCGGACGCCCCCAGAATTCTTGCAAAAATAGCGTCCAGTCATTTTTATTGTGCAATGGTCCCAGCAAACTTTCCCACAATCTATTGCCTCTTTCGCAGCGATTGCGTTGAAAAAAGCGATCGAGAATTTGCCAAGCAAACTGGGCTGCAACCGCATCAGCCAAAACCGAAGCCGCAACCATTCCATCGCAGACTGGCAATTCAACAATACCGAGCTTAGTTCCTTCTAGTTGGAGCGTACAGTAAAGGCGATCGCATATTTGCGGAAGATCGCAAATATCGGAAATTGGTTCGCTCACTTCTACCGTAACTTTCCAGGCAATTTCACCCTTGACTCGCTTAATCTTATCTAAAATAGATTTAATTTCATTTTTTGTAAAAATTTTATGATATTTGTGATTATTATTACTTTCAACCTCTCTCTCAATCCCTTGGTGCCAAGGTAGATTTAAACTGAGGTTAACAGCTTTTTCTTGATAAAGTTTCAGCATTTTTTCATCATAGGCCACGCCCATAAAATCACATATGTCTTTTAATTTGTTGACTTTATTATCTACAATTTCTTCATAGTTGACTAATATATGATTAGATTTTTTAGCATATTTGTGACTAATTAACATCGCCTCTTTCCAGCGAGTAATACAGTGGTTTAAATCCCAACCAGACCCCCACAAATCATGAGAACTCCGAGTAGCCTCATGCAGAGAAGCTATTGTATCCATACTGTTTCGCAAAATATGTATAAATTTAGCATCCGGCAAAAAGCGCTGTATATCCTCAATAAAATATATGTGTTCCGGCGTTTTTTCCAACCAAATACTTTTGTTTTGTTCCGCAGCCAAACCATCCAAAACTCCGACAAACCAACTAACTTTAGTTGCCACAGTTTGACTATCATCAAAATCTTGTAAAAGTTCAGGGCGATTAATCTCATCCTTAAAAAAAGCTTCCATCCTACCTGGCAACTTTCCCGCAAACTTATTGTACAGTAAATAGTGAAAAAACTTAGATTCAGGAAAAGAAATAACTTCAGGATGAGCGGCTAATAAACTTTGAAGCATGGTTGTGCCGCTTCTCGGACAGCCTAGTAAAAATATCCGTTTCATTTTTATAGCTGATAAATGGTTTGTGAATTAGATTTTTTTTGATTAACAGCAAAGAGCGCTAACTGCACAGATAAAGAGAAGAAACAGCTATGATTCATGTATCATTTATTAGAAATCATTGGTAAATCTCTCTTTTTTGTTCCTATATGGGCAAAAAGTTTTTTTTCTAACTCCAATTAAAGTTTTCTTTCACAACATCCGAAAGTTCGTGATTGTAAGGTTGGAAATAATTTATTAATTTTTGTTCTATTTCGGGCGGCATTTGGCTGTAGCGATCGATATAATTTATTTGATATTCTTTAATTGCACTCGCACTAATATCCAAAAAATTCAATACTTCCGAAAATACTTTGTCGGTATTTGCGTAAAAATCTTCGCTTTTGAGAATTAGCAACTGTTCCCTCGGAAAATAGTCGAGCCAATTTTTGATTTGTTCTACATAAATTCCCCGCGACAAATAGGAATAATGCTGGTGATTAAAACTGTAATAATTTTCATCAGCTTGGATTTTCTCAATCTCACCTTTGAGTCTATCAGGTTCAGAAGCGATCGCCTTTTCAAAATCCAACTTTTCGCAGCCACTCGCCACTTCTAAATGATAGTGCATCCATGCTCGTTTTACCGGGTTTTGCAGCATCACAATCAGCTTAACATCCGGGAAACACTTGTAAACTCGCTCCGCCACCACAGGATGATAAATATAGTAAGGAGTCATCTCCCACAGCAACACCTTTTCACCCGCGACACTCCGCGTCAACTGCTTGCTGTACCACTCAACACCACGCTCAAAATTCAAATCAAAAAAGTGAATGTCCCGGGAACCTTCTTTAATAATTTGCAAATGATTTTCGAGATTGCTGTATAGATATTCCGTGCCGCAGTTTTGAGCGCCAACAATTAAAAAGTCAGGTTTTTGCTTATTTTCCAACTGAGTCGAAATCTTGGCGTAGCCGGGATTATTCTTATCCAAATCGTAAGTAAGAGAGGCTAGTTCAGGTAAATCCCGAAGCGGCATTTTGCCCTCAAATTCCCAACGGTACGGCGGACAAAGAATCGTTTTTTGGTTTACAGTCGATCGCACGTACAGCGGATAAACCTGCCAATGATAATCGTAGGCGTAAGCCAAAGTTTCCTCATAAACCCCAGCATTCACGTAATACTGACCGTTTCCTAAATCCAGCCTGTCGATTTGCAGCCGGATTTTGCCTTTCCCTTTCACCAGCGGCAGCAGTCTGCCCATTTGATTAGTATTAGTCTCAAAACAGCTTTGACCATCTTCCCTGCTGATTGTCACGGCAAAAATAGCAGCAGAAATTTCCTGCGACACCGAATAATGAATTTCAATGCTAATAGCATCACCGCTATCTATTTCTGAATCTGGCAACACTTGAACATCGGTAATTTCTACTTCCATAGAACCGAAGCGATTCTGATTACCTCCCTGTGACGAGCCGCTACTCGTAGCTTCAGCAGCACGCAGGGGAGTGCGATTTGATGTGGACGATCGCATTTCTGACAAATACTGACCGACTACCACTTCTGGTTCGCCATAAGCCACGATTTCACCTGATTTCAGCCACAAAGCCCGATCGCACATTTTCTGAATTTGCGACGCGGTGTGAGAAATCAAAACAATCGCACATCCTTGATTCTTAAACTCAGTTATCTTATTCAAACATTTAGTTTGAAAAGCCACATCACCAACCGACAAATGTTCATCAACTAACAGCACTTCGGGATCGGTATGCACCGCCACCGAAAAAGCCAGCCGCATTTTCATCCCCGTACTGTAAGTCCGCGTCGGGCTGTCAATAAACTGTTTTAACTCTGCAAATTCCACAATATCGTCAAACCTGCGCGCCACTTCCCGGCGAGTCAAACCGGCCACCACCGCACCCACAAACACGTTTTCTCTGCCCGTTAGATCCGAGTGAAAACTCGCACCCAAATCTAACAAGCCGCCAATTCTGCCGTTAACTTTAATAGATCCTTCCTCAGCCTGGCAAATACCGCCGACAAGTTGCAGCAGCGTTGATTTTCCCGCGCCATTCTTGCCAAGAATTCCCAGCATTTCGCCAGGAGAAACAGTAAAATTTATATTCCGCAGCGCCCAAAAACTCGCCTCCGGCTTCAGCTTCCACCAACCGGACAGAGCGGCTTCCATAATCGTATTAGGTTTCGCGGTAGAGTAGCGGTTAAAACGCTTACCCAAACCTTTGACAATAATTGCTTCACGCATTTACACTTCCTCCACAAAATGAGCGCTTTGCCGTCTAAAAATTCCCAGTCCGATGGGTAAAAGAGCCGCCACAGCCAAGCTCAAAATTAACAGAGCCGACCAATCCGGCTGCATACCTTTAAGAAGTATGGCGCGGTAAGCTTCAATCAGGGGAACCATTGGATTTAAGTAATAAAAAATCTTAAATTTTTCCGGGACGCTGCTGATGTCGTAGAAAATCGGAGTCAGGTAAAACAGCATCTGCAAAACTACTCCCAAAGTGTGCTGAGTGTCGCGGAAAGTGACATTCAAAGCGGCAAGGGGATAAGCAAAACTAACTGTTAGGAAAAACTGAATAATCATCAGCAGCGGCAACAAAAATAGCACTGCATTCAGAGGAACGCCATCAATTGCCAGAAAGATAAGTAACACCGGCAATGCTAAGAAAAAGTGAATGAGCCCCGTCGTCGTCGCGACTACCGGCAAAATTGCCGGGGGGAAATTTGGCTGCCTGATTAGTGGCTTATGATTGGTAATTAATGCCGTTGATTTAAATAATACCGTTTGAGACCAATTCCAGATTAACAAGCCGCTGAAAGCAAAGGAAGAAAATTTTGGAATATTAAGGGGTACGACAGAGCGAAACAAAAAGGAAAATACAGCCAACTGTAACAGCGGACTGATTAAAGTCCAAGCAATCCCCAAGGTCGATCGCTTGTAAAGTAATTTCATATCGCGATCGACCAACACCCGCAGTAAATCAAACCAATGAGCAATTTTGCGCCGATAAACCAGCGTTCCCGCATTTCTCACCGCACACCTCCGGCACATACCAGCGGTTCAACCCCAAGAACAGCAGCCAAACACTGGGCTTGCAAGTGCGCTTCCCTGTAAGCAAAAGGACTTTGCAGAACTCCCAGCAACTCGCTCACTACCAATTTGCAGGTCAACCGGCCAGGAATCATCAAACGACGCAATAGCAACCTGTTCAGCCAGTGAGAGCAAACAAAATTCCAAATTTCCAGCCGCGGCACAGTGCGGTTGCGCGTGCAGATGACAACGCTCATTGACTGCAGGTGGCGATGGGAAACTGCTGCTGGTTCCTCGCCGAAGAGCTCTACCAAAGTCGATCGCACGAACTCTTTGCCTAACTTATCCACAATTGTTTGTCGCACTCGATCGATCGCAATTGTTTGTTCCCAGGGACTGTTACTAACATCAGCCCAGCCCAGAGGTCGCCCCCGGTAGGGAACTAAAATGCGAAATCCTTCATATTTTCCGAGTTTTTGAATCGGATTAATCTGTTCGGTCAACTCAATTTCCATTACTTTTATTGCCATAAGTTGCTCCTAAAAATAGTGCAGCGGGAACTAGAGAGAAAAGTTCTCAGTTTTGAGTTGGGAGTTTTGAGTTGCAATTTCCCAATTTTCCAATTTCCCAACTTTTGAGGTTGGAGTTTTGAGTTTAAAGTCCCCGACATACTTATTAATTGCTAATTCGTACATTTTCAAAGCAACTAAAGGCTTTTCTTCGATCGTTTCAGCCTTGCAGGGCATACCGTTAACCCCGATCGCCCGAGCTAGGGGTTCGGCAAAGTGAAGCGCCAGAATCGATCGCAAGTGAGCGCCCCGCAGCGGTTCCGCGCCCGCTTGCGGAAAAATGTGGCCTACTTTCTGTTGACCGTAATACAGGTAAACCCCAGCCGGTCGTTCCGCGTCCAGCAGGCTTTCTGCAGCTTCCCAACCTTGCTCCAAATCGATGTTAATTTCATGTCTGCCCAAATCGCCGCGGGTCGGGGTTCCTTGCATAAAACTAGAAATTGCCGATCTACATTTCAACTCATCGATAACACCCCGCAAATACCAATAACCGCGCAATTTTGCCCGCAACCACCGCCAAGTTCCCCGCATCCGCAAGCTTTCGAGTAAATCAAGGGATTTCCTCAGTCCCAGGGCCAGCCAATCCACAGCAGCCGGGCAGAAAAACGTGACAGCTACCAGAATTTTATCTACCAGCGAGCAAGCAGTTTCGTAGGCTGCTATCGGCAGTATCGGTTTAAGTTCCGGGTGTCGGTGGCCGATCAAAACATCCGATCGCCCTTCCTGACGAAATCGGCGGAAAGAGCGATCGATATTGTTGGTTTCGTGTTCGTAATGATAGCCCACTGCTTCAGCAGCCACAACAACAGGTACATCAGCTTTCAGCAAACGCACCCCAAACTCGTAATCTTCCCCGCCGCAGTTCCCGAAAGCCGAATCAAAGCCATCGAGACGAGCAAACAGTTCTGCATCCAAAGAAAGGTTGCCGCTGAGCAAATCTTTATAAGTAAATCGGTGACCGGGCTGGCTCATCTGATAAAACTTGTCTTCCCACCACGATCGCACTTCCACGTCAAAAAGTCTAGTTCCTCCGTGCAACTTAGGCGGATATGGGCCCATGACCGCCGCTCCCGGACGCTCTCGGTGAGCGCGCGCGTGGCTTTCAACCAAAGGCGGCAGGGCTTCGATATCGTCGTCGAGAAACAGCAGCAATTGCCCCGTAGCCGAAGCCGCTCCCGTATTGCGGGCGATGGCAGCACTCCGGCAATTTACCTCGAACGCGTGCAGTTTAAACGGAGCTTTGTAGTCTTGTAGCATTGCCAAAGTATCGTCAATGCAGCTATCTGCCACTACAATAACTTCGATCAGCTCGATCGGATAAGTTTGCGAGTGCAAAGCATCCAAAGCCCGCCGCAGCGAAGAACTTCGATTGTGAGTGGGAATAATTACGCTAACAGTCAAATTTTCCATATTTACATTACCAAAATTAACTTCATCTACATTTCATCTGCTTTCATCTGCGGTTAAAAATAATCTAAAACTCCCTATTCATTGCTCCCCTTAATTTCTTGCAACCACTTCCGAGAAGCAAAATAAGCCATCGGCCCACTCACACAGCCCCGCAGTTGAGCCAACAGCAAATCGCTCGGAATCGACTCGGGTTGCTTTCGCAAAGAAGCAAATAATTCAGGAATTTGCTTGGAATGCAACCATCCCCAAGCTAACCGCAGCACACTGAATTCTCTGTTGATTACAAACATCCGCGTCCAGAAAGCATAGACTCCGATGCCGTAGCCTTGGAGCGTTTTTTGCAATTCTTCCCAGGTGCGCCGATGGCGGTGCCAGCTCAAGGCTCTCGGCTCGTAGACAATGCAGTAGCCTGCGCGCAAAATGCGGGCAAAGAGTTCACAGTCTTCCCCTCCGACAGTGGGCGTTCCCGCCCCTAAAGCCTCGTCAAACAAGCCGATACAGTCGATCGAACTTTTCCGCAAAGCCATACTCGCCGAAACCCCCACAGGAGCGACAACCAGCGGGTTGCAGTGCGCACCGTCAAAAATTCGGCGCTCGAAGCCCCGCCCGTGGGGGCTATAGCGCTCGAACCATTCTTGCGCTTCGGTTTCTAGTTCCAAGGGCATCAGCAGCCCCGTGACGCACATCACTCGCGGATCGCTAAAATTCCACAAGAGCGATCGCAGCCAGTTGGGATCGGGGGCCGCGTCGTCATCTGTAAAGGCTACGAATTCGTGTTTAGCTTCGCGTAAAGCTCGGTTGCGGGCAGCGCTGGAACCCGGTACGTCTTCGCGAACATAGCGGACTTTTGGGTAATTTTTGACCAGTTCCTCGGTAGCGTCCGTGGCCGGACAATTGTCAATTACTAAGTATTCCTGACCGTCGTCTGGGAGCTGCATAAACGCTTCAAGAGTGCGCCGCAAATCTTCCGGGCGATCGCGCGTGCAAACTGCTACTGTGGCGATCGGCATTGCCTGCAGGGGCCCGCGTTCGTCCCATGCGAGGGAATCGTAGAGCCAATTTTTCCAAAGATTCTCTCCCGCAGCATTCATCAGTGTTTCCTGCAATTGAGATCCCTCAATGCTACCTCTGACTACCGAAAGTAGAGCTTGGCCGATCGGTTTTCCGTGCAGTCGAATTAAAACCAAGGCTTTGCTGTAACGCTCCTCAACCGTAATTTCGGGCGGAAGTTTGGAGATTTCCAGGTCAAGAATAGCTGTTGCCATGAGTTATGCCATCTTAAGATTGTAGATTTTAGATTCTAAATTTTAGATTGTGAAAAAGTCATAAATAATCCGTATTTACCCGGATGTTTTTTAGCCAAAATTGTTTTAGAGGATAGCAATTTATTAATGCTATACTTGTCGCTCCCGGCTTGCGAATCAAACATAAAGCCTCATTTTTGTTATTGCTGTTATTCATATTTTAACTTTCGATGACCTGCTGATGTCAAGTTTTTTTCGTACATTATATTTGCCGTCAAAAACGAGCGCTCGTTGAGGCTTGTGTCAATTGCAGGTGCTATTGGCAGCCGTTGCGCTAGCAAGCCTCGCCATTAATGCCACATCTAAAAACCAGATTTTTTGAGAAAACCGGGTTTGTGGGATCGCTTCTCACTCATTTCAGCTTTAATTGCGATCGGGTACTATGCTCGACAACATACCAAACAATTAAAAACTCTCGCAATTCCCACTTTTGCGAGTATTAGTTCTCTAGCAATCCCAAGTCTGTGGCGATAATATAGAGGCAGCAAATAAAATACTAATTTTTGGGAATAAATCCCCATGCCAAGTAGAACAGCACAAAAAACAATAATATTTTCTAGGGTCTTTTAGATACTGTCTTGACCTGTCAACCGGTAGCGATCGCATAATTGGGGTCGAAAGACTTTTGGGATTTTAAAATCACAAAAGCCAAATGCACCAACTTCCGACATCATTGCACCAATCACCTGCATTTTGACCTTTCCACAACCCAATAATCGCACAGCGAGTTGCTTTGAGTAACGGATTGCAGGGCATCACCACCACAGCCAGCAAATACAAAGCTTTTCGCAGTCGGATATTGCCGGCGTATGAGAAACGAGTTTTGCCTTTAATAGAAGTCCCAGAATTGCATTCGCAGGGAGTGAAGCCTGCATAAGCTGCTAATTTCTAGGCATTCTCATAATTAAAAAACTCACCAATTTACGGTAATAATATGGATGCCTTTTGTTCACCAATTCCGGGAATTGAGGTCAAGATATCACCCTTTTTTTAAAAATGGGGGTGTTGGTCAAAATGGTCACTAATCAGTTATTTGAGCGGTTGTTATTACTGTTTAAGATACTCCAAATATGCTCGCGTAAGGGAAGCAACAGTTGATCTAGCTGTTTCCAGACTGTTCTGTTATTGAGTTGACATTTCGATCGCAGATTCGACCGATCGCAAAGCCAGCTTGTAATTCCTTAACTTCTGGTGCAGTAGGTGTCGAGAATGAGGGTTTAACAGATGCACAAAAACGAGCAATCAGTGTCGCATCTACGGAATCGGCTTGGGTTCGCAAAAGTTCATTTTTAGCAAACCCTTTAATCCTGGCAGGATTGACGATACTAACCTGATAACGAGCCAAATGGAGGAATTCGGCTAAAGCTTCCCCGTAAATGCTAGTAGCTTCCATGCAATCAGGGAGTTTGAGTACACGAAGTTGTTTCAGACGGAACTTACCCCGTGTGCGGGCTAAGTTCTGGTTAAAATTGGTAGACGAGGTTCAGTCGGTTATTTATAATCTGCGCAAAGCGCAGCAGTCGTTTGCTGGCTGCCGTCAAAAAACTGGAATATCACAGAACTGCAAGGATACATATTTGAGAACTACGATCTGGTATTTGACTCCACACAAAGCTATTCCACAAAGTTTAACCAGGCACTAATTAGCTGAAAAAAGGTCAAAAACGCAACCCTAAATAAGACCCAGCAATGATAAAAAAAACAGCATATTACAGGCGGTTGGACACTCACAGAGCCGAGATTACTTCTGGTAAGTTAGTGGTATTTTTACAGGATGAATATCATTTATTGTCGGAATTGATGTGGCTGTGTTGGGGGTAAAACAAAAGAACGTATCGTTTTGTCCCCTAGTCAATGAGCGGAGTAAACAAACCTATTATGGGGGACTCAGGCGATTTGAGATTTGAGGTTTGAGACTTCGGCGTGAGACTTCGCCGAAACGTTCGACACTCAGTCGAGCCATGCTCCAACGTTCGGCGAGCACTGAGCCGAGTCGCGCTGAGTCGAACGATTTGAGATGTACTCCCGATGAATCTGAGAACTAGAACAAGAGTCTACAACTTTGGGTGGCTGGCGACTACTGTCGGAAACTTGTATCCGTTTTTGGGCGGGGTCAAAAATCCATTTGAACTCTCTCAAGGATAGGCACAAGGTTTGCTTAGAAGAATGTATCAAACTTTTACAAAGAAACCGATCGAACTCATAAAGCCTCTCTCTGCCCTGACCAAAGCAGTTAGCTAGCACGATTCTTGTTCTCGAAGTTTTTCAGATTGGACTATACACCGCCCTCAAAACCCAAAAAATGAAGATTTGTAAAGTTTTATCAAGATGTTTGGGCATCTGATTTAAAATCTTCTCATAAAAAAGACCAGCTTTTAGCAAGCGCAAATTGTGGAAAAAGGTTTAAAACTCAGAATATGAGATCGAGTTCGCTGGTCTTACATGGTGCAATAAAATGTAACTTTTGATGCCAGAACCAGTAACATGAACTTTGTCGAAGGTCGAATGCCCGTCAGGTCAAGGCCTTCGGAAAATCGCTTTCCTGGCACTGCATCAAATCTTAAGTGCAATTACTTTCCTTGCACGGGAGCCGGAGCCTTCGAGCAAACATTTAACTCCAGGGCTTACGCACCACAACTTTACAGAAACCGGGTTTTTTTACCCGGAGCGAGGGCGGCAACAAAGTGTTTTCGTCCATCAAACCCGGTTTCTGTGTCCGGGAGTGAACTCGATCGAATGAATGCAGTCGCAACCGATGTTTAAATGTAGCGATACTGCAAGTTGCGTGCAAAGCAGGGAGCTAACCGCAGTGATGGATCTCGATTGTTTACCTTACGGCGCAGGCCACGCACAGGAAGGGGTCTGTCTGCTAGTCCGAATGGGGCCGCACCGCATTTTACTCGACTGCGGTATAGAGGATATTGCACCCCTGTCAGCGACACTAAATCGATCGCTGCCAGCCGATTTTGTGGTGTGTACCCACGCCCACTCTGACCACGCCAGAGGTTTGCTAGCACTCCATCAATCTTTCCCCCACTTGCCAATTTACGCCAGCGAAGTGACAACGCGGCTGCTACCGCTCAACTGGCCATCCCGGTCTCAGCAGCCAGAGTCTCGGTTCTGTCAGGCACTGCCCTGGCAGTCGCCGATCGAACTGCGCCCGGGACTTAGCGTGCAGTTGTTCCCGTCGGGCCATTTGCCCGGAGCGGCGACTGTGATCCTGACTTATGCCGCCCCCCACCGCACCTACACCCTGGTTTACACCGGCGACTTTTTCCTGTCCAATTCTCGTTTGGTGGAAGGTTTGCCGCTGGGAGAACTCAGGGGCATGAAACCCGATGTTTTAATTTTGGAAGGCAGTTACGGCACGGCGCGCCACCCTCACCGCCGACAACTGGAAAATCAGTTAGCCGATCGCATTCACCGCGCCATCGCCGACGGGTACTCGGTACTGCTGCCCGCGCCGGCACTCGGTTTGGGCCAAGAACTGCTGATGCTGCTCCGCAGTCACCACTACTTTACTGGCCGCGACTTGGATATTTGGGTGGACGGCACTGTCGCCGACGGGTGCGACGCTTATCTGGAACTGTTGCCCCAATTTCCCACCGCCGTCCAAAATTTTGCTCTGCACCAACCTTTGTTTTGGGACGAAAGGGTGAAACCCCGCGTCCGCCGGCTGTCTGCCGAACAGCGCCTCGGATTGGGTTCCACGCCGTGTATTGTGATTACTGACCAAATTGCTGATTTGGCTTTGTATGTTGCCGATCGCACAAATCCTTGGATTTTGCTCGCACCTCAAAAACCCGGATATCCCGTCAGCAACTGGCCCGAATCTGGAGTCAGAAGCGTCGAAACTTATCTGCTAGCCGAACACTGCGACGGCCCAGGGACTACCCAGCTCATCCACAATTTGCGTCCCCAGCACGTAATTTTGCTCCACGGTTCCCCTGCATATTTGGCTGACTTGGCTAACTTGGACGAGCTGCGAAACCGCTACCAGTTGCACACTCCGGCGGTCGGAACACTTGTAGAACTGCCGATCGGGGAAATGTTTTTGCAGCCCGCTATCCCGGAAACTAACTATGAGGGAGAACTCAGCGAATTGGGGACAGAAGTAGCAATTAGCTTGCCGAGTCCGATTACAGCCGACCCTCGGTGGGCCAATTTTGCCGATACCGGTTTGGTAGAAGCGCGGTGGCAAGGCGAAGAACTGGTACTGCGGGGCATCTCCCAGCGGGAACTGCTTTTTCAAGGCAGCGCCGTTCAGGCAAACCTCGAATGCTGCGGCAATTGCCAGCACTACCGGGGCCAGCGCTGTTGGAACCAATTATCTGCTTTGTTTGGCTTTAAAGTTACCCCCGACGGTTTCTGTCCGGTGTTTAAAGCGATACCGGAGTCCGAACTTTTCCTAGATGGGGAAACAGACGGCGAATAAGCTGTCGGGCACCTCGAAACCAGCCAGCAGGCAAAGAAAACAAAAAAACAGTCCTAGACGTACCCAGACAAAAAACCCCGTTTAACCAGGGGTAAGGTATCGCGCATTGAATAATTTTTCAACTACTGTGTACTTAAGCTCTTGTGGGGTGGGCAGGAGAGCCCGCCATAAAGCTTAAATTTAAAGGCAAAATACCTTATTTGGTCACAACCGAGAATATTTTTGGTCTAAACCGGGTTTTTTGCGTAATTCCTCCAGGAAAAAGGGAGAAAAGTCGTTTTCTTTTCTCTCAAGTTTTCCTTGTGCCTCAAGCGCGAGCTCAAAACTATTCCAAATTCGAGTCCGGGTAGTGATTGCGAATTTGTTCGGCTTCGGGACAATCGTCAGAAACTAGGGGCTCGCAGTTAGTTCTGGACACCGAAGCCAACTTCTGGGACACAGCTCCAATACTTTCGAGACGCACCATTTCTTCCCAGGAGCTGATTTCGTCTTCTTCGTCGGTTTCGTAGCGCAGCGTGACTAGATCCCCTTCAATATCTAGGATACGAGCGCGCTCTATCCAACGTTGCTGATCTCGAAGAAAAATAGAAACCTCACGACCATCACAACAGAGTTGATAGATTTTGCGCTGTAGCATTTGTCAGTTCTCCTGCGCAGTTTAACTTGCTTAAAATATGACCTGTTTACCGTAACGTACTTTGGGTTTTACATCGGAAGGCACAGCCGTATGGACTGGCCATTTTCACGTTTTCCGAAACTTTTGTACCGATGGGAGTTACCAAACTTGATTTTACCACCAAATCTATCTAGTACGCCATTTATCCAATTACAGGTTGTGCAGCCAGTGGCATCCCTCGCGGGAGGCATTTGCCAGCACAGATCGGAGCCTTAGAACTTGACTCCCGCGATCGCGATTAACAGCGACAATAAAAACAGACTCTGCCTCAGAAATCTCCCTCTCTTGGCCTCAATTCCCCCAGAAACCTCTTGTTTCGACGTTTGTTCGAGATCGCCCACTAACGTTTCTTGACTCAATCTCAAATCTCAAAGCTCCAAAGCTCCAAAGCCACACTCAAACAGCGACAATAAAAACAGACTCTGCCTCAGAAATCTCCCTCTCTTGTGTCTCAATTCCCCCAGAAACCTCTTGTTTCGACGTTTGTTCGATCGCCCGCTAACCCCTCTTGGCTCAATCTCAAATCTCAAATGTCAAAGCGAAAGCTCCAAAGCGACACTCAAACAGCGACAATAAAAACAGACTCTGCCTCAGAAATCTCCCTCTCTTGTACCTCAAGTCCCCCAGAAACCTCTTGTTTCGACTTTTGTTCGATCGCCCACAGTACCGCGTCTTTCCTCAATCTAAAACCTAAAACCTAAAATCTAAAATCTAAAATCTAAAATCTAAAATCAACAGACCTGAGTGTGATAAAAATCACTGACAGCAGGCAGCCCCTAAATGTAGAAAATGGTGGCGGCCAACAACTAGCTTCAAAACGGGCAGCGGAACCTGTGGCGGTTAAGCTAAAAGAATTGCGGTTCCGTTCAAAACAAATAGGAGTCATCGCTCGTGGGTATTAAGGAGGCTAATTGATGGTGTACGCAGAAAATTGGTCGCAGCCGTCTATCTTGGATCTAGCGCGATCGGGCAACTTTCAAGCCCTCAATTACTGGATTGACAGCTTGCTGCGACCCGAAGGGATTTATGCCCGCGTCGAACAGGCTCAGGCAGGCTGCGTCCAAATCCTCGTAGAATTTCAGCGCGAATTTGCGCCAGATACTAGATTACTGGGGAGCACTCTCCGGGAAGGCTTAGTCAAATTTATTTGCCATCAACTCTGGAGGCTCAACTCGCCAGCAGTACAAGGAGTGCGAATTCACGCGCGCTTGGCTGGGGAACCAGAAATTCTCTGGAAACAGTCAGTGCGAATTGTCACTCCGGCAAACCGCCAGCAGCGGCGTTACCGTTCCCTACAGGCCGTCGATTGGGTTAAATTTAAAACGTATCGTTCTCTGCTGCTAGTGGGCTCGGCACTTGCCTCATTTATTTTAGGGTGTTGGGTGAGCTACCACGAGGCTCTTACCCTGCGGTTAGTATCCCCAGTATCCGGGTATCAGCAAGCTGGGGTAATATCGGGGCCGCCTCCAAAACGTGCGGATACGGTGCAAGCGGCCTTAGAAGTGGTACCAGTAGTACAGCAAAAGCAAGTTGCTAATCCTTACGACCCAACCGTAACGCTGATGTTCGGAGGAAATGTGAATCTATCGGATGCGCTCGGAGCATCTGCTGCAGGCAAGGATTACCATTGGGCTTTCGCCAATATGGACGAGTACCGGCAAGCAGATGTGGCAATGGTTAACCTAGAAAACTCTCTGACTCGCTCTACATTGGGATCGGGCAAAAAACAATTAAATTTTAAAGCCGATCCAGAATCGGTGAAAGTATTAACAGCAGGAGGAGTGGATATTGTCAATCTGGCAAATAGCCACGCTATGGATTACGAGGAACCGGGGCTGGTGGAGACTATAAATACTTTAGATAATAGTCGGCTTCAACACCTGGGAGCCGGTAGAGATATTAAAGAAGCAAGGCGTCCAGATATTATTGAGGTTAAGGGTCAGCGGCTCGCCTACCTCAGTTATTACGATGCCGACCTTCACGCCGCCGACCAAGGCAAAGCGGGCACTAACCCCCGCCGCAACAATCGCGTGGCAGAGGATATTCGAGCTCTCAGGGGTCAGGTAGACTGGATTATTGTTAATTACCACTGGGGAGTCGAATTGGCAGATTATCCGGGGGACTGGCAGATTGATTTGGCTCGGTTCACGATCGACCAAGGAGCTGATTTGGTGGTGGGACACCACCCCCAGGTCCTGCAAGGTGCAGAAATTTACAAGGGCCGCCCGATTGTTTACTCGCTCGGTAATTTTATATTCGGCGGGAATGCTCGCAGGGATTATGATACCGCAGTCCTGAAAGTATCGCTCAAAGACAGGAGTATGAAGGTAGAGTTTCTGCCTGTGGAGGTGAAAAAGTTTCAGCCGAAGGTGGTGGAGGGAGCAGCAGCAGATCGCATCCTCAAACACGTTGAGCAAATTTCTAGTATTTTCGATCGACCGATGCGATCTTCTGTAGTTCTTGATGCCCTAGTCCAGCCAGGAGCAGCACCAAAAACTCCAACTTCTCCGTTGCCCGGAGCAGCAAAGAGCGGTACTTACCAGCCCGGGCGGGGTTCCGGGGGAACCTCCGGTGAAAGCACTCTGCAAGGCCCCGGACAACCCAAACCAACTTTGATTTTGCCGGCTTTGCCGGCTGCGCCCAAACAGCCGGACAACTCTTCATTGTTCCCGAACGGGACGGGGCCTGCAATTGAGTCCAACCCGCCTGAAAATCAAAATTTGCCACCGCGCATCTACCCGACTCAACCTCAAAATCCCAGCCGGGAAGCAGAGCCGTTTACGAAAGAGCCATTCATCAAAGAACCGTTTATTGCGCCTCCATCTCCCAGTCAAGGAGCAGTGCCGAGTCCCCAAAGCTATCTTCCCCCCACTCGGGCTGTATCTTTTGAAGTCGCACTCAAAGAACAGCCGACCTCCGCGATCGTTCCAGGTACAAGCAGTAACCGCTCCAAGCAGCGGATCGCCCTGCCTTCTATAGCTGGAAGCATTGGTTAGCCGCTGGGGGTCGGAGCGAGGATGCAGGGGGAGGATAGGAGCGGTAATGGGTGAACATCAACATACCAGCGACCAATTATTAACGACTGATTTACTGACAACCAATGATCAATGACCTACTACCGATGACAAATGTGTTTGCGATCGCGCTCAAGCAAAAGCAGTACAAAACCTATATCCTCTCCGACGAAACCGCTAACTCTACTCTAGAAGTAGTGCCGGAACGGGGCGGTATTGCCACTAGCTGGCTGGTTGAAGGCAAAGAAATCTTATACTTGGACGCGGAACGGTTCGCCAATCCCGATCTGACTGTACGCGGCGGGATTCCCATCCTGTTTCCCATCTGCAGCAATCTCCCCGACAATACTTACACCCACAAGGGAGTGCAGCATAAGCTCAAACAGCACGGCTTTGCCCGAGACTTGCCTTGGAGAATAGGCGAACAAGTTACGGAGGGTTGCGCCGCTCTTACCCTGATTCTCGACAGCAGCGACAAGACGCTGGCTGTTTATCCCTTTGATTTCCAACTCGCCTTCACTTATCAGATTAAAGGCAATTCTTTGGAAATTTTTCAGCGATACACCAATCTGTCTGCCGAACCCATGCCGTTTTCTAGTGGTTTGCACCCCTACTTTTTGGCGACGGACAAATCTAAGCTCCGGTTTGAGATTCCGGGGATGCAGTACAGAGATCAGAACACGCACCAAAAAGGTTACTTCACCGGCGTTTTTGACCCGATGCTGGATGAAATTGATGTTTCCTTTGACGAACTCACTGGTCTTGCTGCTACTGTCACTGACGCTGCCCAGGGCTTGCGGCTCACCCTCAGTTACAACTCCAGCTATGGGAAGTTGGTTTTCTGGATGGTAAAGGGCAAGGATTTTTACTGTTTGGAACCTTGGACTGCTCCTCGAAATGCCCTCAATACTGGCGAACACTTGATTTATTTGCAGCCGGGAGCGACTTGCGAGATGCTGGTTCGCATGACTGCAAATTTTATTTAAAAAACACTTGCTATTTCAAATGAGGGGTGCTACTATTAGAAATTGTGTGCGGTAACAATGTTTTCTCGGGTCGCTAGCTCAGCGGTAGAGCATTCGGCTTTTAACCGATTGGTCTCGGGTTCAAATCCCGGGCGACCCATAAAAAATTGGTGAGTTAAAAATTTTGAGTTTTGAGTGGAATGCTCGGAACTCAAAATTTTGTTTTTTGAACTTTTAAGTAAATCTGGAAAGATAGTGCGCGATCGGTGGCAAATTGTCTTAATATTATCGTAAGAATTGAGCTTGTCCAAAATTCACTGCCCAAAAATCACAAATAATTAGGAGGAATATCTATGGCGCTTGTACCTATGCGATTGCTGCTCGACCACGCGGCTGAAAATGGTTACGGCCTACCGGCTTACAATGTCAACAACATGGAGCAAATCCAAGCGATCATGCGCGCTGCTGACGAAACCAACAGCCCTGTGATTCTGCAAGCTTCTCGCGGCGCTCGCTCCTACGCTGGCGAAAATTTCCTGCGCCACTTGATTTTGGCAGCAGTTGAAACCTATCCTCACATTCCCATTTCCATGCACCAAGACCACGGCAATGCCCCCGGCACTTGCTATTCTGCCATGCGCCAAGGTTTCACCAGCGTGATGATGGACGGTTCTCTGGAAGCGGATGCTAAGACTCCCGCCAGCTACGAGTACAACGTTGAAGTTACTCGCGAAGTGGTGAAAGTGGCTCATTCGATCGGCGTTAGCGTTGAAGGCGAACTGGGTTGTTTGGGTTCTCTGGAAACAGGGATGGGCGAAGCAGAAGACGGCCACGGCTTTGAAGGTGCGCTTTCTCACGATCAGTTGCTGACAGATCCTGAACAAGCTGTTGATTTCGTCGAGCAAACCGGCGTTGATGCTCTAGCAGTCGCGATCGGCACTTCTCACGGCGCTTACAAGTTCACTCGCAAGCCGACTGGCGAAATTTTGGCAATCAGCCGCATTGAAGAAATTCACCGCCGCTTGCCGAATACTCACTTGGTAATGCACGGTTCTTCTTCTGTGCCCCAAGAATTGCTGGAAATCATCAACAGCAACGGCGGCAAAATCCGCGAAACCTACGGCGTACCTGTGGAAGAAATTCAAAAGGGCATCAAGTGCGGCGTTCGCAAGATCAATATCGATACTGACAACCGTTTGGCGATTACCGCTGCGGTGCGCGAAGCTTTGTTTGCCAAGCCCGATGAGTTTGACCCCCGCCACTTCTTGAAGCCGTCGATCAAGTATATGCAGAAGGTTTGTAGCGATCGCTACAACTCTTTTGGTTGCGCCGGTAACGGTACAAAGATTAAGCAAGTGTCTTTGGATGATTTTGCAGCTAAGTATGCTAAGGGCGAATTGAGCTCTTCTGCTAAGAAGACTGTGGCTGTTTAAGAATTTTAGGTTTTAGATTTTAGATTTATCTGGAGTCTAAAGTTTCGATTGCCGGGTAGCTGTGGAGTTGCCCGGTTTTTGTTTGTGCGAGTTTATCAGAAATTGGGTTGAAAACGCCGTCCTTTTAGGACGACTTTTTCTTGCCATTACTATATTCTATTACGAGAGCGAGAAGAGAGCTTCAATCCCCTTGCGGGGAAAAGTGAATTGCAACTTATATCGAACTCAGGTTAATATTAAGTAAGTAACTGTTGAGGATGTAATTTATGAATACTGATTTGTTTCGCAAGATTACTACAACACTCAAACAGCAATTTCCGAAGGCTCCCGATGAATTTCTCATGCAACAAGCGCGTGAGATGTATGAAGCTGAAATGCAACGAAGGTCAACGCTTTCTAAAGTTGAAAAGTTAAGCGCAGAATTTCAAGACAAACTTTCTTGAGAATTTTACTGGGAGAAACTATCTGATCGCGACGCTGAAGACACCATATTTACTATCGTTGCGTAAGTCCTGATATATTGTTCTAACTTTATAGTGTTGTTGCTGAAAGGGAATGGCGATCGGGAGCATCTCACTTTTTCAGCCAAGCTAGAAATTGGAGGCAGGAGACAGAAGGAAAGAGGAAGAAGTCTTTTTACAAATATGAGATGCTCCCAATAAAAAAAATCTGAGGACAGACGCATGACATATAGGCTATTTGAAATCCCATCTGAGAGCGGTAATCATGCAGATGTAGTCTGGGCTGAGCCCAGTAGTGGCGATCGCAATGCTTATACCCATTTAGCTTATACAATCGAAACAACTGACAGCGAAAACAGCGTACTAGATCGGCGAGGTATCCGCTTCAAAAACTTACGCCACTGGAAAAAAATTAAGGAAAAATTCCCTGACTTATCGTTACGTCTCAAGGAAAACCATACATACTATGCAGGTGAAAGCGTCCTCGAAAAAAATGAGCTAAAGCATCAGCATCATATTAAAACTGTTCTAAGGTTGGGTGCATTAGAGCTACTCGCAAATATCTATTCGGGGCGGATTACCTCTAGTGACAAAGATCCTTTTCCTCATCAATTAGCATTACAACAGTATGTTAAGAATCATGAGTCTCGCATTAAGCGAATTCTGATCGCCGACGAAGTTGGTTTAGGTAAAACAATTGAAGTAGGCTTAATATTAAGAGATAAGCTGATTGCTCAAAAAGAGGATTTGCGTTGTCTTTATCTAACTTCTGGTGGCTTAACAGAAGATGTTAGAGATAAACTACGTAGTGTGATTAAAGATTCTGGTGATGTAAGCATTATTAGTGTTGTAGATTCTTTTAGAGAATATGGCGATAGCATTAGCCAAAACGGTATTCGGATTGCTAGTATGCACGCTGCTAGACGATATCTCAATGATAAGAATAAGAAAGAGCTACCTAAAGGAGTTAAACCAAATCTCATCATCATTGATGAATGTCATCACTGTGCCAGCAATGCTAACCTCAATGGGGAGCCATCTGTAGAATTGGCAATTGATACAACACAAGCTTATAAAACTGCATATCAGATGATCGCAGGTGAGTTCTGGAAAGACTCCGAACCGCCAGAGCTAGTTATCTTGATGAGTGCAACACCTTTTCGCTCTGCCAATCAATTTACAAATTTATTGCGATTACTGGTACACCAAACTGCTTTTGAAAATGCCTATGCTGACGATATTGGCAAGGAAAAACTTCTAGCAGCAATATCAAAAGATGATTCGCCCGTAGCAGTCATTTGGCGGCAACAGGATGAGATTCGTAATTGGTCTGACCATAGATTATTTCCGAAATTAATGATAGTTCGTCCCCACCGCGAAGGTGAGCCAAGTCTCGAAAAAACTGATGAACAGTATCTGTCAACGCTAGAAAAAATCAAAAAGACAGTACAGCGTATTTGTCGAAATCATAGGGGTAGTTTTGGAGGGTTTGCGACTGCACATCTTGAAACACGTTTAACCAGTAGTTCCCTTGCAGGTGCTTGTTGGCTATTTCGTTGGTGTGTCCGCCATCATCCAAAATGGCAAAATGAAAAAATGTATAAGGCAGATACATCAGAGGATACTAAGCAATTAAGAAAATTAATCCGCGACATTTCCAAACGTCTAGCGCAATTTGATGAGGACAGAGATACAGTTACAGGATACGCCAAAGAGGTTATATTTCCTTCTGACAGTAATTTTTCATTTGAGTCTGCCCACTTGAAGGAGGGCAATATACCTGCTATTCAGAAATTTCAGACAAAACTACTGGAGAACGCCAAACAAAAAAATGATCAAGATGATGACGATGATACAGATTTAGAAGCAACGATAGAGGAAATATTAGAACTGACAAAATTAGCCCTAGACTTGTTGGAATCAGGTAGAAGTGTTGAAAATGCCAAGCTAAACTGGCTAAGAGCTATGCTCAAAGAACATCCAGATTCTCGTTTTCTCGTTTTTACTGAGGTCTTACAAACTACTGCTATTATTAAAGCAACTTTCCAGAACCAAAGTCTTGCACTTACTGGGGGGATGAGTGCTGATGAGCGGAAGGAAGCCGTCAAGAAATTTTACGACAACAACAAAAATTACCGCATCCTTGTCGCAACTTCTGCGGCAGATGAAGGATTAGATTTTCAAGTAGCCAATAAAGTTGTGCATTGGGATCTCAGCCCCGATCCGGCTGTTTTAATGCAACGTAATGGGAGGGTTGCTCGATTAGGTCAAATTTCTGATGTCACTGCCTATTATCTCATTTTAGAAGGTACATTAGCAGAAAAAAGAGATACAGCCTTACTAAAGCGTCTGGAAACAGCAGGAGTTACAGATCCGCGTATGCAATTGAAAATTTTGGGACAACTTGATAATAAGCAAGAGGGCAAAATTGCAATTGCTATTGAAAATGACAGTGGTGATGGACAAACTGTAGACAAAATTCTACAAGTAGCAAAGGAAAGCAGTGATCTCATGGAGACAGAGCTTCGTAAGTTAAATGAACAGCTAAAACCCATTGAGGTTCTCGATCGCGATAAGCTACTTAAACGCCTCAAAACTTGGCATAATTTGGAAGTTACTCAATACGATACTTACAAGCATAAATTAATTTTTGAATCCAAAGAATGGCAACGTCCTGTTTTTGGAGAAGAGAAAACAGAGATGGAGTCAGCAGTTTCTGAAGTTCTCGTAATCAAGCAGAAAAACAAAAAAGATAGAAAATTTAACTTTGACCCAGAATTTGCTCTTTTTAGCCAAGAAAAAAATCCCAATGGATTAGCAGGGTTGCTGCCTTGGAACCAGAAAGAAAGTGAGGGAGGTACAAAAAACATCAACCTTTTTTTGACATTGATCCAATTGGAGCCTTAACCCAGTCTCTTTCTAGACAAAGACAAGCGGATTTTATGGCTGTTTCTGCACAAAAGCTCTGCGAACATTCTCCCAATCTTAAAGGCTGCTCTTACTTGCTGTTTGCAACCCATCCATTACGAGAATTAGAGAAAAACAAATCATCAGACTCAGCTAAATACTTGACATACTACACTTTTACAACTGATTTTAGTCAGCCAGTCAATCCCGATGGTGCTTCTGCTATTGAAGTACATGACATGATTACTTTCTTAGAGGCGCAAATTGTTCAAGGTGTAGTCTCTCTATCATCCGAAGTAATCGAGCTGGCAAAATCAGCAGGGCGGGATATCTCTAAATGGGTTCAAGATTCTTTCAGCATGGGTGGCGATGATTTTTTAGATGAAGAGTCAAGTTATTTCGTACCGATTCCGGTTGCTTTGGTAGCTATTGTTGATCCGATCGCAGAAGTTAAAGAAAATAACATCGCATAACATCGCCCTTTATTTTTTCTGATGATCGATCGCCTAAAATGAAAGTGCGATCGCCCCTCGCACCAAATACCAAACACTGCGATGATTCTACGGAGTGCGATCGCACATAATCATCATCCCTAATTTGCGATCGACCTCCCGCATCAATTCTCCACAAACCATCCGGCTGAGGTTCCTTATCTGCCTCCAAGCGCACAGTAGCATTGTCGCCCAATTCCACCCCAGCCAACGTAGAATTTGATTGTGTGGTTCGCCGTGACTTCTGAATCTTAGCGATGATGCCACATAAAATATTTTTTAACTCAATAGAGTTAGCGATAAAAATTTAAGCAAACATAGCATCGCGGGAGCGAGTTTTGCCGCACTAAACTCGCTCGTAATATCAAATTCTAACTAAATCCACCCCTTAAACCTTCTGCTTCTTCCTTCGCGTCCTTCGCCTCTTCGCGGTTCGTTTCTAACGCAAATACTCAATCCAAGCGGGCAAAACGTCCGGCGAACCGTACCACTTCCCCGGAGAACGAGGCGAATGCCAAACCCCTTCCAATACCAAATTTTCGGCCCCGTCCAAAACAGCAGCTTCCACCGGCGTAATTCCATCTCCCCAAGTTTCGCCCTTCCCCACAGTCAACTCGTAACTTTTATAAGCCAGCCAAGTCCCTAAACCGCGCTTGCCAAAAACAGCCTTCCCAGCAGCGCACACGTAGCGCACCTGCGGGTGAAAAGCCCCCGGATAGTGAATTTTGACAAAATCTAGATTTTTGCGCGTCCAGCGCTCTTGAGAGACGTGCGGCGTGCCTAAAGTGATTAAAGTATTCACATAAGGGTGAGCTTCCCACAAACCCGCGTCCTCAAGCACGTCGCCGTGAATCGTGTAAGGCTTTTCGCCCAAATAGATGCGAGAAATCCAGCCACCGGCGGAATGACCGACGAGATTGATCTGGGGAACGCCGTATTGCTGTAACATTTGTTTGACTGTGCGATCGAGCTGTCGCAAAATTGGCACCATCGATCGCCCGCCAAAAGTCGGCAACCAATCTCCCTTGCCCAGAGGCACTGTTACTGTTGGGAAACCTCGATCGACCAGAGATTTTTCTAATTCGCGATAGTCGGAAGCAGCAGCAAAATATCCTGGTAAAATCACGGTTGGTAATGGCATTGTCAATTTTAGATTTTAGATTTTAGATTTTGCGGCCGGAGTGCTACGATCTGTTTTTCAAGTTCAAAGACACTTGCCGAAGCATTCTTTGGATTGCTAACATCTGCCGCTCGTTAAACCTTTTGCTTAGGGAATATCTACTTCTATGGCTCGCGAGCCGATTCAAACATGGTATTTTACCCTAGTTGTCGTTCACTTAGAAGACCGTTTTCTACTGGTACAAGAGCGCAAGTACGAGCAGCAGTGGTATCTCCCAGCAGGGCGAGTGGAAAAAGGGGAGACTTTGCTCGAAGCTGCTATGCGCAATACCATTGAGGAAGCGGGCATTTCCGTCATCGTTGAGGGAATTCTCAGGGTAGAGCACACAGTGATGCCTAGGGGTAATGTGCGCCTCCGAGTCATTTTTGTGGCTCGTCCAGAAGATAAGACGCCGCCCAAGAGCAAGCCGGACGAGCATACTTTGTGCGCCGGCTGGTATTCTCTCAAAGAATTAGACCAGTTGTCTCTACGGGGAGAGGAAGTTCGGGAAATGTTTCAATATATGGCAAGCGGCGCTCCGATTTATCCCATCGACTTGCTCACCATCGAGGGAGCTCCTTTTAAAAATTACCGCTATCGCTGGTGAATCCATCGATTTTGGATTTTGGATTGAATAATTACTTCCACGGATGAATCCGGTTGTGTAACCGAATTGGAAACAGGAGTCGATCGAACGGATCGATCGTGTTTAATTAATTAGTGGCGCTCCAGATCCCGGAAAAAGACGGTATAGCAGCGGCGCAGTCTGTTTTTTGCTCGCCCCAGTCCGGCCCGTCTGACGCCCCGCTCACCATTCTCAACAATAGCTGAGAAACCGAGTATAGGGTTCGGCAAAAGGCATTCGGAAAGAAAAACAATGCTTTCAGCAATTAAGAACGTCCTAACCCTATTGGCAGTTGCTACAACAGCGAAGAAAAATCTCGGTTCTCAGGTTGAATCCGTCAAGAAACCCGCTTTCTACGCTTGAGTGCTTGAGTTGAGGGTCGTGGAATCTAAATAAAAGTCGATCGGGCAATTTCGATACCGACCGTGCTAAAATTATACCTTTGAATTCCCAACCTCTCCTCATTAAAACGAATTCACACTCAATCACAACCACAACAATATAAATTACCAATCCCCCAATCACTCAATCCCCCAATCCCGCAATCCCCCAATCTAAAATCTCACAATCTCCCAATGCCCCAATCTAAAATCTAACATCTAACAATCTCCCAATCCCTCAATCCCCCAATCTAAAATCTAACCATCTCCCAATCCCCCAATCTAAAATCTAAAATCTAAAATCTAAAATTTAAATGACTGACTCTTCCTCCCTAGCCAACACCCTTTCTGAACCGCTGCGTCAGCCTTTTTGGTGGGCAGCCCTAGCTTCTGTCAGCCTGCACGGAGTCCTCGGAGTAAGCGCCCCGACGCTCTCAAACATACTTTATGGTGGAAATTCCTCAAAAAATATCCCCGGTTCTGTCGGCTTGGTAGAACTAACTCCCACAGAGGCCGGCCGCCTGCCACAAACCATACCACCGAAACCGTCTAATACGCGATTTACGCCATTTTCGATCGCACCAGTTCCCTTGCCCGCCTCGCCCAAGTTAGCCCCGCCTTTGCCTCCCGCACCTCCAGCTATCAACTTGCCCGCCCTACCGCCGGGAATGCCCCCTCCTGGATTCTTTTCCCCCCTCCCTTATTCCCCTCTCCCGCCCTCTGCCGCCCCAACAGCAGCTCCGCCACCTCCGAAAACTCCATCCCCAACATTCAGAGCCCCCTCCCAGCCAACACCCACTTTCGTCCCGCCAGTACCTCCCAGCGGTTTGATTTTCCCGCCCTTGCCCGGTAATTTCGATCGCAATATCCCGCCGCCGCCATCTTTGACAGAAGTGCCCCAGCTTCCCGGCAGCGCCTCGGAAGATGAAGCAGAGACGCTCAAAAAGATCATAGCCAGTAGAGGCGGACTCCCACTATTTCCAGACGGAGCTCCAGTCTTTACCCCAGAATTCCCAATTGCTGGCAGGAATGTGGGACCCGATGGAGTACCAAAGTTGACTCAAAAAGATCCCAATAAAAGGAATCTCATCGCAGAAACTCCCGAAGAAAGAATCAAGAGGCAACAATTTGAAGAGGGACAGCGACAGCTAGGACAGTCCGACCAACCGAGTTCAAACTTACCCACCGACAGAGAGACACAGCTTGCGGCTGCAAATACCTATGTTGCTTTGTTTGAGAGATTCAAAAAGGCTTATCCTGACTTGGAAATGACGGGGCCGACTCCTGTGAATATCCCTTATCCCCTAGCAGCTTGCTCGCAAAAACTCGAAGGAGTAGCAGTTTTCGGAGCAGTTGTCAGCCCTCAAGGTTTGCTCAAAGCCGAGCCTCAAGCGATCGTCCCGACGGGTTACGGCATTCTCGACAATGCTGCTAAAACTGCGATTATTAACCCTTCTCTAACATTTTCTGCTGCCAGCACGCACAAGCTTTACCAAGTAGCTATCCCGTTTAAATACGACGAAAAAATTTGCAGCGGCATTCCTGTCACCCCATCCACCACCCCAACCAGGCCCAACCCAGCAGGCCAGCAGCGGCCAACGGTAACCCCGACAGGGCCCAAACCCACAAACCAGCAGCCCTCCCCAGCGCCTGCTGAAGTGAAACCGCAGTTTGAGAAGCCGCCGGCCCCGTCAAACAAACCGAAGCCTGGGGCTCAAACCTCGCCGCCGGTACAAAAGCCAGCCGCCCAACCCTCGCCCTCACCTCAACCGAAACCAGCCGCCGAACAGTCACCTTCTCCTCAACCGCAGCCCGCCGAAGAGTCCCCGCCGGAAGCTGCGCCATCTCCCGCCCCCGAAGTGTCGCCGTCGCCGGAACCTGCACCATCTCCCGCCCCCGAAGTGTCCCCGCAGCCCTCGCCGGAAGCTGCGCCATCTCCCGCCGAAGTGTCGCCGTCGCCGTCGCCGGAAGCTGCGCCATCTCCCGCCGAAGTGTCACCGTCGCCGGAAGCTACGCCATCTCCCGCCGCTACCGAAAATTAATTGGGAATGGGTAATTGGGAATGGGGAATTGGTAATATCCAATCTGCTTGCTTCACTATTGTGAGTTAGTAGTTAGTAGGGTGCGTCAGCTTCGATATTTGTTACTTCTCAAACAAATTTCTACTTGCTGACGCACCCTACTTTCTTAACTGATAATCAAATTGTTTTTCGTCTGCCAGACCCGGACTTTTGACGACGGTCGTCCTGACTGCAAACCTAATTACCTATTACCTTAACCTCTCAATTGTATTGAACTTTATACATTTGAAATAAGTCGCCACTTTGCTTTTTTACTACCTTAGCGCCAGCAGCTTTCATCATTTTTTCCCAATCTTCTATTGTCTCTAAAAATACTTCTCCGGCTCGATAAGTCTCCAAAATAGCCCAATCTTCTGCTAGAGGAGAATTGGGATTGAGGACATCAAAAACAAAATGACCGCCCGGTTTTAGTACCCGCTTTACTTCTCCCATAACAATACTCCAATAGTCTATGGGATAGTAACAGCTAAAGCCTGTAGCGAGGCATAAATCGAACTGAGCCTCTTCGTAATTTAACTGGTGAGCGGGGGCCCATTCTACGCCTTTGAACAGCTTAGAATTGAGCTGAGGGCCGCGAGCGTTTAAGGCGTCTCGCGCTGCGCTGCTGATTTCTTGACCGTAAAAATATGCTTCCCAATCCCGCCAAGGGTAGATGAGAAAGCTGACTCCGCAGCCAATGTCTAAACAGCGCTGATTTTTTTGAGGTTTGGCAATTTTCCAGAAGGGAGAAACTGTTTTTGCTTGGAGAGTTCCTGCGACTGATTCCAAGAAAATCGGCATTGATTCGACTTCTTCGGGTAAAGCGAAAGCTTCTCCTCGGTATTCGCGATCGAACCGAGAGGCCACTTGCGACAGTAAAACTTGCCAGCTATCTGATTTTCCTTTAGCAAACCAAGTCTGCTCCTGACCCGCCACTGGGCGATCCGACTTTTTAGACATTCTTGAATTACCTTTTAGTGGCTTTGAGAGCTTTTGTAAAGTTTTGGCGGTAAGGCTTATTAAAAATTAACGCGGGCCACAGCAGAGACAGCTTCAGGCGATTTGTAAAACTTCTGTCGAAGTTAGTGCGATCGAAACCATTCCAAAATTTCCAAATACCGCCGCCGTAAGCGACTAGCAATGCCAAGCTAATTAACGTACTCATTTAAAAAACCCCTAAGCAATGGATAGGATTTTGGGTCAGCTAGTCAAAGCGCTACTCTTAATCTATCATTTATCAGACGCCGAGCCGCACCGATACCTGTAGTAATTCCACCTTCAGAAAGAGACTTCAAAATCCCCGCCGGTCACAAACTTAAAAATAACACCCCCAAAATAGCTTTCACCGAGCAAGCAGAAGAAGGGACTTCTGCCAAAAGTCGATGATTCTGAGGACGTATACCATTTTAGATTGAAGAATTGAAGAATTAAAGAATTGGGAATGACTGATGAGATAAGGGTTTGGAGCTGACCTACAGTTGCATTCTTTTTTTAAACTGGTATTACCCAACATCCCCTACAAATCCGAACTCGACCGGGGGATTGGTGCGGCGCCGCAAGTTCTAATGCGGTTGAAATCGGTTGCTGTTGGGGGACGGCTTGGTCGATCGGGATTTCCCAGACGTGTAACTGCTCGAAGATATTTAACTAAGAACTGATAGCCGGCGGCCCACGAATTACAGCAGGCAAACTTTTTCTAGCGGACAATGACGGTAGAGAGCTTTCTAAGCAAGGAGGATTTTATGCGTGCAGTGCTGATGGCTGGGGGGTCGGGAACGAGGCTCAGACCCCTGACGTGCGATTTGCCCAAACCGATGGTGCCGATTCTCAATCGCCCGATCGCAGAACACATTATCAATTTGCTAAAAAGGCATCAGATTACGGAAATTATTGCTACGCTGCACTACCTTCCCGATGTCATGCGCGAATATTTTACTGACGGGGCAGAGTTTGGCGTTCAAATGACTTACGCTGTGGAGGAAGACCAACCGCTGGGTACTGCTGGTTGCGTCAAAAATATTGCTGAATTGCTCGATCGAACTTTTCTGGTCATCAGTGGCGACAGCATCACAGACTTCGACTTAACGGAAGCGATCGAATTTCACCGCAGCAAGCAATCCAAAGCCACGTTAATTTTAACTCGCGTTCCCAATCCGATGGAATTCGGGGTCGTGATTACCGAGGAAAATTACCGCATCAACCGCTTTCTGGAAAAGCCTTCTAGCAGTGAAATTTTCTCCGATACCGTCAATACCGGCACCTACATTTTAGAACCGGAAGTATTGGACTACCTGCCTGCAAATAAAGAGTGCGACTTCTCGAAAGACTTGTTTCCCTTGCTGCTGGAAAAAAACGAGCCGATGTACGGTTACATCGCCGAGGGTTACTGGTGCGATGTCGGCCAGCTTGATGTTTACCGGGAAGCTCAGTACGACGCGCTGCGGGGAAAGGTCAAACTGGATTTGACCTACTACAACCAAGTTCGATCGGGAGTTTGGGTCGGTCAGAATACTTTTATTGACGATAGCGCGATCGTCGAAGCACCGGCGATGATCGGCAGCAATTGTAGGATTGGAGCCCGAGTTAAAATCGATGCCGGTACGGTGATCGGAGATAACGTGACAGTCGGGGCCGATGCCAACCTCAAACGTCCCATCGTCTGGAACGGAGCAATTGTCGGCGAAGACGCTCACCTTAGGGCCTGCGTGATTTGCCGCAGCACCCGCGTAGACAGGCGCGCTCATGTATTGGAAGGTGCGATCGTCGGTTCTATGTCGATCGTGGGAGAAGAAGCGCAAGTGGGGCCAAGCGTGCGCATCTGGCCGAGCAAAAATATTGAATCCGGCGCTCTGTTAAATCAAAATTTAATTTGGGGAGAACAAGCTAAGCGGAATTTGTTCGGTCAGCGCGGCGTTCAAGGGCTGGCAAATGTGGATATTACCCCGGAATTCGCGGTGAAATTGGGCGCGGCTTACGGCTCGACTTTGAAACCCGGGACTTCGGTATCGGTATCTCGCGACCAGCGGAGCATTTCGCGGATGGTTTCGAGGTCTTTGATTGCAGGTTTGATGTCGGTAGGAATTAATGTGGTCAATTTGGAATCGACGGCAATTCCGATCGCGCGCACGGTTTCGTCTACGCTATCGGTTGCTGGCGGCATTCACGTTCGCATTTCGCCCGATCGATCCGACCACATTTTAATTGAATTCTTCGATATCAAAGGCATCAATATTACTAAAGCTGCTGAGAAAAAAATCGAGGGCGCTTATTTTAAGGAAGATTTGCGGCGGGCTCTAATTCCCGAAATTGGAGAGATGTCGTACTTTAACCAAGCTCTCGACGTTTACAACCGCATTTTTGAGCGGCAGATGAATGTTGAGGCAATACGCTACAGCAATACTAAGGTGGTAATCGATTACGTTTACGCAGTTTCCGGAGCAATTCTGCCGCAAATGCTTGCTAAGTTCGGCTGCGATGCGGTGGTGCTCAATGCGAGTCTCAAACAGACTTCTCTGAGTAACGGCGAACGGGAATATTTGCTCGACCAACTCGGCCGGGTGGTGAAAGCACTCAGCGCTAATTTTGGAGTGCAGGTGTCGGCTAACGGCGAACAGCTCATTTTGGTAGATGAGTCTGGGATAGCCATTCGCGGGGAAATGCTGACGGCGTTGATGGTAAATTTGATGCTGACTTCTGATCCCAAAGGTACAGTAGTAGTGCCGGTGAATGCCTCTTCTGCGGTGGAGGCGATCGCCCGCCGCTATCAAAGCAAGGTAATCCGCACGAAGGCGAACCCAACTGCTTTGATGGAAGCCGCTAACAGGAACCCGAATGTGGTTTTGGGCGGCAGCGGTCTTATGGGTTTTATTTTCCCGCAATTGCATCCCGGATTTGACGGAATGTTCTGCATTGCTAAAGTGATAGAAATGATGACGATTCAGGAGCGATCGCTCGGACAGATCAAAGCCGAACTTCCCCGCGTCACCCACCGCAGTTACAGCGTCCGCTGTCCTTGGACGGTCAAGGGTTCGCTGATGCGGCATTTAGTAGAAACTCATTCGCCCGATCGTTTAGAATTAGTAGATGGAGTGAAGATTTTTAACTACAGCGACGACAATTGGGTATTAGTTTTGCCCGATGCTAGTGAACCGACCGTTCATATCTTCGCCAACAGCGAGGATCGAGATTGGGTATCTGAAACTTTGAAGGAGTACCGCGCCCTCGTTCACGATTTTGTCAGTCAAGCTGAGGCGGCGGTTCGCCAAGATAAATTTGGTAACGGATAATTGGTAATTGCAAATCGGTAATCGGTAATCGGTGACAACTAATAGCGAATAGCGCCAAAAAATCAGTAATTACCAATTTGCAATTTGCAATTACCAATTTGCAATTACCACAAGCAAGACACGCAAGTCATCGGTACACGAATAGCTATTTCTTCCTTCTTCCTTCTTCTCTCTTCCTTCTTTATCCAATTCCCAATTACGCACAGATAACAGATGAATAGCTGCATTTTGATGGCGGAAATAATTCAACAACCGCAACTTCGTTATACTCCTGACAATCAACTTCAAATCGCTGAGATGCTGGTGCAGTTTCCCGGTCCAAAACCGGAAGATCCGCCCGAACATTTGAAAGTGATAGGATGGGGAAATTTTGCTCAAGAAATTCACGAGAAATATCACGAGGGCGATCGCGTGATTATTGAGGGGCGGCTGAGCATGAATACGATCGAAAGAGACGGTATTAAAGAAAAGCGCGCTGAACTGACAGCTCAAAGGATTTACAGTGTCGGCGCCGATGCAATGACTGCTGCTCCCCCAACTAGAACCGTCCCGGAAGCGGCTCAAATTCGCGACAGCGCGCCTGCTAATGTGCCGAGCAACGTAGTTCCTATGAGTTCGCGAGGCCGCAGTCCTAACAGCGCTCCAGGTGGCGCTAACCGCACGTCTAGTTCGGATTGGAACTCGCATCAGCCTTCAAATTCTGAGTCCGATCGCCAGTCGGGTTCGTCTAACGAAGCTGACAATCCCGATTACGATCCGATTCCATTTTAAAAATTAAGGTGCATCACTTTACAACTCGACTGTTCGATCGAAAGTGACGCACCTTAATTTAAGAGCGATCGCACTTCAGGAAAAAAAGGGCGATCCTCTTCGAGGGCTGCGCTAACGAATTTGGCTGAACTACGAGCTAAATTGCAAATTTTACAGCTCGATCGTCACAACTTTTTTCTTGCTTTTTTCGTCGCGCAGCACGACTGTATTGTAGGGTGATGTATCCGTCCCCAGCGGAATTGGCAGCTTAAAGCTGCTGCTCTTATGCTTAAGTTCGCCTAAATCAATGCTTTTCGTTATATTGCCATCTGTTGCCAGATAAGCGGTAAGTTCGCCTTTATAATCTTCAATCAAAAAGTCTCTGAAGAAAAGGACTTCCCCAGCACCCTCGACATCGATAGCAAGGATGACCGTACCGCTAAACGTTGCGCCTTTTTCTTCTTCATCAACCGTCGCCATTTTAATTTCCGAGGGGTCTTGACCGGACATATCTGACATAAATTTTTTCTCTTGAGCGGAGCGCAATAATCAACAAGAATCATACCTGACGCTAGGGGCGATCGCAAAACTCTTAGGGCGTATTTCTGCATCGGTCTTGCTTCTCTCTAAGGTTAGAGAAGCCCGCAACCGCGAATTATACCACCAATTCTCTCAATTCTTGAGTCAGTAAGTACAGACCGTTAAAATTATCTCTATAATGCCCCCAAGTCTCGCAAACACCGCCGCGTTAATTCGATTCGATATTTAGCATCCTTAGTCGGGAGTTTTTAAGTGATTGGGTGGAGAATTAAGCCTGATGTTTTTGATAATTTAAGAGCGATCGCATTTCACTCAAGAAAGGGCGATCGCCCTAAAAAATTATTATTTCCAGTAACGGGTTAAAATCCGCATTACTTCACCTGCGATCGGGGACGCACCCTACACATTCGATCGCACTATTTCCACTCCAAAAACTTCTGCAAATTCAGCCGCCACGATCGCCCTAACTCGATCGACCTCAATTCCGGGGATAAACTGCTCTAAACTCCCAACAGGTCGATCGGGAATCCCGCAAGGTACAATTTGCCCAAAACCAGCGAGATCCGGACAAACATTTAAAGCAAAACCGTGCATCGTAATCCAGCGGCTGACTTTAATGCCGATCGCGCCTACCTTGCACCCATCCACCCAAACTCCTGTCATACCGGGAACCCGCGAACCCTTCAACCCGCAAACTTCCAGCACCCTCAGCAGCACTTCCTCCAACTGCCGCAAATACCAGTGCAAATCTTGTTGGTGACGGCGCAAATTTAAAATCGGATACCCCACCAATTGGCCCGGACAGTGGTAAGTCACCTCGCCGCCCCGCTCAACTCGGTGCAGTTCCGGCCCTGTTTGACTTGGGTCAAATTTCAGAAATTCCAGCTTGGCTCCCAGTCCCAAAGTGTAAACCGGCGGATGTTCCAGCAAAATCAGGACATCTGGCAAATCTGGTTTGTCGCGGCGTTCTTGCACGAGTTTTTGCTGGATTTCCCAAGCTTGGGAGTAGGGAACAAGTCCCCAATCGAGGAGCAAGCAGGGTTGTGCATTTAGCTGTTGAGGGGTGAGAGGGGAAATCATGCAAAAAATCAATAGTGTTTTGACGGAATATTGGCGCAGTTTAAATCAAGAATTGTCAACATATAATAAAAGATTTGGAAGATAAGTGTTTTCTAGAATACATAGTGCTACTGTATAAAATATACCCACGTTACAGAAGGGAGGGAGCTCTATGAAGCTTGTTATCCAGGGTAAGAATATAGAAATCACCGATGCGATTCGCGAGTACGTCAATCAAAAGGTTGAAAAGGCAGTTAGCCATTTTCAAACTTTGACTACTGAAGTGGACATACATCTATCGGTGGCTCGTAACCCCAGGATCAATCCTAAGCAGACTGCTGAGGTAACTATTTATGCTAACGGCAGCGTGATTCGGGCTGAGGAAAGCACGGAAAGCCTGTATGCCAGCATCGATTTGGTTGCCGACAAGATAGCTCGTCAACTGCGGAAATTTAAGGAAAAACGCCACGACAATAAGACCCAGAGTAGTCCCAAAACGGTTACGGTAGTTGATGAACATCCTGTAGTAGCGGATCTGATTGGCGATCGAACTCCCGAACTTCCTGCTGAGGTGGTGCGGACTAAGTATTTTGCCATGCCTCCAATGACTGTGCAAGAAGCTTTGGAACAATTGCAGATTATCGATCACGATTTCTATATGTTCCGCAATGCGGAAACAGGCGAAATTAACGTGCTCTACGAACGAAAGAGTCACGGTGGCTATGGAGTTATCCAACCCCGCCACAGCAACGGTAACGGTAATAGCAAAAATGGCAAAACTGCCGAAAGCGCTACATCTGAAAAATCGAGTGTTGCGAAAAGCTAGATAATTGCTGAGTGCTAATAGTTAATGGCTGCAAGTCATTAGCAAAAAAGGACTAAAGTCCTCACTACAAACTCCTGGTTCGTAGTAAGGACTTTAGTCCTTTATTAGTTTTTTTAGATAATGGTTCGTAGTAAGGACGTTGCTGATGTTTCCTAGAGAAAATGGATGAACAATGATGCTATTGGAGTTAAGACAATTGAAGATTCAACCGGGTCAGCAATTACTGGTTGAGGATGTGAACTGGCAACAATTTGAAAGTATTTTGGCGGAATTAGGAGAACGTCGTGCTTCCCGACTTTCCTATAGTAACGGACGGTTAGAAATTATGGTTCCTCTGCCCGAACATGAAAAAGCCAAGGAAATTATTGGCGACATGGTAAAAATTTTGTTGGAAACACGACAAATAGCATTTGAGTCGTTAGGTTCGACAACGCTGAAAAATGAACGCATGAGTCAGGCTGTCGAACCGGATACCTGTTTTTACATTCAAAATCAAGCAGCGGTTATCGGTAAAAATCGCCTCGATATGAGTATCGATCCGCCTCCAGATTTAGCTATAGAAATCGATCTCACCTCTCGCACGCAGTTGGATAATTATCAAATTCTAGGAGTGCCGGAACTTTGGCGATACGCACGGCGAGGGCTACAAATCAACGTCTTGCAAGCCGAACAATATATTGAGTCTGATGTGAGTCCCACTTTCCCCAATATCCCGATTGTCGAACTGGTGAATCTGTACACTCAGCAGAGTCAATCGATTTTAAATTTTAGATTTTAGATTTTAGATTGAAGCATTGACCCCACGGATAAATTCGGGGGCTTGTTTATAAGATACACGTTTTTTATTTCTCCACGGATGAATCCGGGGGGTTGTATCCTGGATGCTTTCGGTCAAGTTTCTGGCAGAACCCGCGCTATTCAAGCTTTTAAAAATTGGGTAGGGGAAAATCTATAGTCTCAGAACTCCCGTTTTCACTACAAACCGTTACTTCGCAGTCACGAATTTAGTTTTTTCTTGGTTGTTTAGACAATGAGGACTTTCGTCCTCACTACAAACAATATATTTAAGCAAATCCATCTAACTTTTGATGGTTTCTAAAGTTTTGAGTGCTTCTGCAACGTGTGCTTTAAAGTCTAACATCGAGTCAAAAATATGCTTGACAACGCCTTCTTGGTCAATGACATAAGTTACTCTACCCGGCATAATCCACAGTGTAGCTGGAACTCCGTACAATTGCCGCACTTTGTTGCCAGTATCGCTCAGCAGTGTAAATGGTAGCTGATTTTTTGTGGCAAATTCCTGGTGCGATTGTGGCGAATCTTCGCTAATTCCTATTACTTCTGCACCTGCGTCTTTGAAGACTTCGTAACTATCTCGAAAAGCGCAAGCTTGGGTTGTGCATCCGGGTGAGTTGTCTTTAGGGTAAAAGTAGACTATGACGTTTTTTTTACCTTTAAAATCTTTGAGGCTGACTGATGTGCCAGTTTGAGATGGTAAGGTAAAATCGGGGGCGGTGTCTCCTATTTTGACGGTCATGTTTTTTTAACTTAGTAGATCGGTTTGCGTGAAAATTTAACTTTTGTTATTGTACAGTTTTTTTGAGCAATAGTTCGCAGTTGCGATCGGGCAATTCGACAGCATCCCATTTTTGCTTTCTCGCACTCCTAACAAAAACCCTTTTAACAAAATCGGGATGCTATCGCCGATTCGCAGTTACGCGGATTAATTCGAGAGGCTTTTTTGAACCGCACATCCACGGGGATTAACGAAGATTCTTATTAACAATGGGAGGGGCGGCGCTGAAGCGTTACTACAAACTTACTTGCTATCGGCCTTTGGTTAAATTTTTTAATTCCCGCCATATTGGAGGAATTTGCCCAGAGTGTGTGCGTGGCTGGGTGAGGATTCCTTGAGTGGGACTGAACAGCAATGATAGCACAAATAATCCCGATGCAACTAAAACTATTGCTGGCCCGGATGGTAAGTTATAGAAGTAGCTGAGATACATTCCGCTAATGCTGGAAATAACTCCGATTATTGCGCCTAAAATCATTACTTGGTGCAGGCGAGTGACTAGGAGATATGCGGTACTTGCGGGTGTAATTAATAGGGACAAAACTAGCACTACCCCAACAGCTTTGAGGCTGGCAACTATTGTGAGGGCGATGAGTACCATCAGTCCGAAGTTGAGCAGGTTTACTGGCAAACCTGTGGCTTGCGCTCCTAATGGATCGAATGTGTAAAATAGCAATTCTTTGTAAAACAATACTACAACTAATAAGACTACGGCGACAATGACGGCTGTGTCGATCGCATCTTCGGCAGTAACTCCCAGGATGTTGCCGAAAAGAAAGTGGTTGAGGTCGATTTTGTTGTCTTTTTGGACGATCGTAATTAGGGTGATGCCGAGGGCGAAGAATGCGGAAAATACGATGCCCATTGCCGCGTCTTCTTTGATTGTCGATCGAGTTTTGATCCAAGCTATGATTACTGTACTCAAAACTCCCGCAATGAAGGCGCCGATAAAGATATTTGCTCCGAGGATAAATGCGATCGCCAATCCGGGCAAAACCGAGTGGCTGATGGCGTCTCCGAGCAATGCCAGCCGCTGTACCATTAGGTAGCTGCCGACGATCGCGCAGACGATGCCGACGAGAATGGCAATTACTAGCGATCGCTGCATGAATCCATACTGCAACGGCTCAATTAAGGTTTGTATCATAAAATTATCAAATCACAGTTAACTAATGACTAACAACCAAAGCAACCCGGTTTGATCCGAGATATTGCACCATGCTCAATAAGCTTTTTATGAACAGGCAAGATGCCTGTTCCACAAAGAGTGAATTTTTTTGTGGAACAGGCATCTTGCCTGTTCTTGAGAATGGTGCAAGATGTGAGTTTGAGCCGAGATTTATCGTTGCCCAATTCAAGATTATCAAAAAAACAGGGTTCAAGAGTGTAACTCCTAGATTAATGACCAAGAATTTCTTGATGGTACCCGCCACGTGATTTATCAGTGGAATCAATCGAAAATCGAAAATCGAAAATCCTCAAGCCCCCGCATTTATCCGTAGGGTCAATCTAAAATCTAAAATCTAAAATCTAAAATCGATTGACTGCTGGCTAATCAAGCTGCTTGTCCGGCAAAGAACATTACTTGTCCGCCGTAGGCGCGGTAAAGGTTGTCTTGGGTTAGCACTTCTTGGCGGGAACCAGCGGCAATCAGTTCTGTATTTAGCAAAATTAAATCGTCAAAATTGGTGATTGATTCGCCTAAGTCGTGGTTGACTACTAAGACAATTTTCCCGGCATTTGCTAGCTGGTGGAATATCTCAAAAATGATATTTTGAGTTTTTTGGTCAACGCCGACAAACGGCTCGTCAAAGCAGAAAATAGCGGCTTCTTGGGCTAATGCTCTAGCTAGAAATACTCGCTGTTGCTGTCCGCCGGAAAGTTGTCCGATCGGTCTGTCTTTGTAAGCACTCATGCCTACTCTTTCTAAGGCATCGGCCGCTTCTCGGCGGCTAGCTGCCGAGAAGCGGCGAAACCATCCGGCTTTTCTGACTCTTCCCATCATCACGACATCCCAAACGGTGGCGGGATAGTTCCAGTCAATTTGCGATCGCTGGGGGACGTAGGCTACTGTTTCGAGTCGATCGGCGATCGCTTCTTCGCCCCAGGTAACAGTGCCGCGAACTGCGGGAATTAAGCCCAACATTGCTTTGATCAGCGTGCTTTTGCCGGCACCGTTGGGGCCAATAATACCCGTCAGCCTTCTCGGTTTGACAGAAAGATTGATATCTCTGAGTGCTTCTACCGTGCGGTAGTTTACTGCTAAGTGTTTAACAGTGATAATTTCAGTGTCGGTAGCGCTGTCTTTGAGGTGGCAAACCATTTGAGACCAAGGAGTCTCGTTGGGGAAGGCGGCGGTATTCATGGCGGTGAGTCTATCTCCTTTTTATTAAGTTTACTGTAAAAATGAAAAGAATATGAAATCATCGGTAAATAGGAATAATCTGGAACGCAGGAGAGGTAGATAATGCGGCAGTGCAAGCTCGAAACCCCTCAAACCATAGGTTTGGCGGCGAAAATCTCAAGTAGGTTAAAACTGATATCCACCATTTTCAATAACAGGCAAGATGCCTGTGAAGCGAAGAGTGAGTTTTCTTGTGGGGTGGGCATCCTGCCCGCCCAGAGAATGGTTGTTGAGAATGCTGCAAGATGTGAGTTCAAACCGACGGCAATTGTGAAGCAACTTTATAAAGGAGAGTTTAGCCGTGAGTCGGGGATTGAAACCGCCGGTTCTGGATTGGACAAGTCCAAGGTATTTTGGATTAGAACTATTGCCTGCAGCATTTTGACTGTGGGTTTATTTAGTTGCGCTCAAACCCAGGGCGATCGCCTCTCTCCAGAGGCAGATGCTAAACCCAAGGTAGTTGCTACCAGCACAATTATTGAGGATTTGACCGATCGAGTAGCGGGTGGCGAAGTTCAGCTAACAGGAATTTTGCAGCCGGGAACCGATCCTCACGTTTACGAACCCGTGCCAAAAGATTCTCAAGCCTTAGAACAAGCTAACTTAATTTTGTATAACGGTTACAATTTGGAACCGGGATTAATTAGGATGATGAATGCCGCCGGAATTAAGGCGCGGAAATTAGCAGTGGGGGAAGTTGTCAAGCCTTTGCTACTGAATAAAGAAGGAAATACCGTACCAGATCCGCACGTTTGGGGAAATGTGGAAAATGTAGTTCAAATGGTGGAAGCAATTCGGGATGCGCTAATCGAACTGTCGCCGGAAGATCGGGAGAAGTTTACGCAGAATGCTGTGAAACTTACTGAAGAGTTAAAACGTTTGGATAGTTGGATCGAACAAGAGATTAAAACTATTCCCGAAAATAAGCGCGAATTAGTAACAACTCACGATGCTTTTCAATATTACAGCCGCGCCTACGGATTGGGAAGTGCTGGCAGTTTGATCGGGATTAGTACGGAGGAACAGCCGAGCGCTCAAACGGTGCAAAAGTTAGTAGAATCGGTGAAAGCTGCCGGAGTTCCTGCTATTTTTGCCGAGACTACAATTAACCCGCAACTGATTAGAACAGTGGCGGAAGAAGCGGGGGTGAAATTGGCGGCGCAGCAACTTTATTCTGATTCGATAGGGGCGGCAGGAAGCGAGGGCGATTCTTATGTGAAAATGATGTCGGCTAATACTCGCGCCATCGTCGAAGCTTTGGGGGGGAAATACACGCCGTTTGAAGTTAGCAAGTAGCAAGTAGGGTGCCCCGGAAGAGTTTTATTTTCTCTGCGGGGTGACAGCTAGCTGACGCAGCCTACAAGTTTCAGTAGGCTTGCATTACATAAGTCTTTGATTGATACAGAAACCGCAGATGCAAGGCAGATAAACACAGATAAACGCAGATTATTGAAGGAATTGAAAGCTTGGCAATGCAAGAGGTCTAGTTTACCTGCTTCGACAAAATTAAATTGAGCACGTTCAATTCGTTGGAACTTAAAAGATATTTATCTGTAAAAATCTTTTCTCGGCTTTGTTCTAAACTGTAGCTTCTAAACACGATAAATGGAAAGTCTTGATACTTGTGCCCGATCGGCATTACACTATCTACAGGGTAGATCGATCGCACGTAAGCCGACAAAATATCCCGAAACCGCCTATCTTCCGGTTCTTCCAGTTGGCTGTCAGCAAAATACTCCTGCATTTCCTCAGCGCTGACAAAAGCAAACAGCGGTATGGCATAATAGCGATCGAACTGCTGACTCTGCTCTTCAAAATACTGAGTTTTCTCCACATCGCTGTTGAGAAATTGCAATAACTCGATCGCACCTCCTCTAATTGCCGATCGTACATTCTCCGGGTACGACTCGCTATCCCTGATTCGATACATTTTTTGCAGCAACTGATTATCTACACACTTCTGAATTTGTTCGCGTAGTCGCATCTGGTATTTTTCCAGCAAATTTTTATTAGCTAGAGGCACTACCAACAAACTACCACAAATATGACCAATCTCTAGATTATCATAACTCAGCAAACCATCCAGCGGATTACACTTTTCCAAAAACTTCTTGTTAAAATCATCCCGCATTTCCAGATAGGAATCGCCCTTGTGACGAGAGTTATCAGAATTTGTTAAAACAAACTCCCCACGACCCAAAAGCTCTTCTAGACTCGTATAAACCTCCTTTAGCAACCTATTTCCTCGGATGCTTTCGCTCTTTAGCGTTTTAATCAGAGAAGCCATCTTGTTACTAAACGTATCCCCCACTGCTGAAACCGACTTCCCGCCGATGGGAATCATCAAAAACTTTTCCCTACCTAAATAACCGTATCCCAAAATTCGCGTCATTACCGCAGTCTTCAGAATTAGCAGTAAATTCAACAAACTCAACTTACTTTTTGGTAAGGAAAGTTCCGCATCATCAGCGTAATAAACTGCTGTATCAGATAGGTAAAAAACCAATTCTTTATCTTCACCATCAAGGGTTTTACCGTGTTTATCTTCGCCGCGCCCCCGATAAATCACCTGTATGATTTCCATCAGATTTTTCTCAATCTGGAAGTGAGCAATATCAACTAAAATATGCTTAGTTTTCGGGAAAGAAAGTCCGCGACTTCCCGATGCAGTCATAAATATTACTTTAGCTGTATCTTTGCACTCCTGTATTTTTTGTTTCTCCTCTTCCGAGATATTCGCATGAATTTCTAGATAATCTTTAAATTGATTAAAATCTCGTTCTTTTTGAATTTTCTCAATCAATTCTGCCAATCTTCGCTTATTTTGAATATAGACTATAATTTGTTCGACACCAGCTTTGGCCAATCGCTGATTGATATCCTGAATTATTTCAGACTGTACCCGTTTTACTAAATCATTATCCTCCTTTAAAGACGCATCTTCATTGTATTTAACAGTTTCTACAAATACCTTATAAGTTATCTCTAAACTGCGGGCGGGGTAGGAATTAGCATTAATTACCGTTGCAGGTAGCCGTTTAAATTCAAAAGAAGTAACTTGTAAAGGTTCAATGACATCAGAATTTTTAGCTAATTTTTTGAAATAGATTTTATCTGGTTCTGGTGACGTATTTTCAAGGTGTTGTTCGATCACATCAGGGTCAACAATCGAAGCATCAGCTACAATAATTTTAGTATTAAAACCGTGTTGTGGCTTGTGCAATTCATGATTTTTAACCATCTTAGCAATTCCCGCTAAAAACTCAACGCCACCGTCATCTCCTGTAATTTCATCTATCATAATGAAGATGTGTTTGATGCGACTGGATATTTCTTGCATCTTAGCGGAGATGACTCGGTTATCCCGTTTGTTATAAGTATCTTGAAATATCTGTTCTAAATAATCTAGGGTACTTTGTCGATTTTCTTTCATTCTCAAAGATTGGATGGAAACCGTAGCTACAATATTATTAGAAGTTTGACAGTTGATCAGGCTATAAATTCCATTGCAAATGCTATTTAGCACTCCCATAGTTTTGAGGCTAGCTGGTTCAATTACGGTTTCATTTTTTCTGGCAATTTGTCGCTGGTGGTATTCTTTTACCTGATTTTCGGGATTGTCTTTGACAAAAGTAACCGTTTTTTGTGAAAAGTTTTCATTGTGACTATTCGAGCTATACTTGACTGTACGCTTTCCCGAATAGCTGGCGATAATATCGGAGTTTGTGTTAATACAGAATAATCGATCGTTGCACAGCAAACCAGTATTTTTATCTTTGAATTTTTCGATAATATCTAAGTTTACTTGTTTGCGGGGACTGACGTACAGGAATAAGAAACCGTCGTCGATATGGGTTTTGAGGAAATTGGCGATCGCAGTTGTTTTCCCGATTCCCGGATTCCCCGTCAAAAAGATATAAGTTTCATCAGATTGAAGCGCTTTCACAATCAATTGGGCGTGAGCATTTCTCAAATGCAAACCACGATCGATTTGCAATTCATCTGCGAGTTTATCTGATATAATATCAATGGAATTAACAAAATTGTCTATCCGTTCAGTATGACATACAGGTTCAGTGACATTTTTTCCAATTCCTAACAAAGAATCAACAAACTTTCTGCCTTCTTTAAAACTGCGAGCCGCGTTGAGTTGAATAACATCTAAAACTTCGCGGCGAGCATCGTTAATCTCTTTACCTTTCGGTTCATTCTGGTAAATCTGGGCACAAGTTGCTAATAACTCAATTTTGTCCTTCCGTAGGGAAATAGCACTAATATTGCGATCGCCATAACCAACCACATTAAACAAAACCTCAGCATCACTTGAAATTATACCAGTTGCTTGCAGAAATCCATAGAAACTGTGAGCATAGCTACTAGCCTGAATTAACTTAGCGCTTTCCTTATCGTTATACTTAAAAGCTGTAAAATAGCGTTTTAAATCCTCCGAGAAATCCACACCTAAAGTGCTGGTATCCATCCGCAGATTAGAAAACACGCTTTTCGATCGCAAATAGCTAATTTCCCTGAGCAAATATTTCCGAATCACCTCTATTTCATTGATATCGATCGCTTTTGGCTCTAACCCCGGAGAAAACACAGATAAATCAACGCAAAGAATTCTAAAATCATTCCCCTGCTGTAGCAGCATCAGCGTATCTGCTTGCAAAAACTCGCCTTTGCTCTTGTAACGGCGGATGTAGGAGTTAATCTCATCATCTGATAAACTAGGTTTGGCAGTTTTTAACTGAGACAATAGCTCTTTAAACGCTTCTTTCTCACCCTTGTTATAGGTTCTGATACTGTTAGCATCACTAAAACTGCACTGACAGTACAAAATTTTTAAGCGCTGCAAATTCCAGCCAGTAGATTTGACGTACTCCCGGAAAAAATTTAACCCACCCAAAAAGCCTTTTTGGACAAAGAACAAACTCCATTTCTCAACTATTTCAGCATCTAAACTAGCCAGCAGATTGGCTTCCCTAACGATTTCCGCCGTCATCTTTGGCAATTTGAGCCTCTGCAAATCTAGACGGTAGGAATCACCAAAATTGTGACTTAAATTTTCCCGCTGAATATATGCCAGAATCCCGATATTGAATCCTACTTCAAACAGCCGTCCAAAATCTTCACTTATCATTATTTTGTACCTCCCTTTGTTACGCTCAATACTTCTCTTACCTTATTCAAAAAAGCCAGCGAGTTAAAATCTGCACTCCCGCGCGCATGAGGAAAAATAGATAAAGCACCAACCGAATCATCTCCGATAATCCGCTCGTAGGGGTCAAGTTTTAAACTAATATTGTGGCGAGCTTCATACCTAGAAAAGTGAAAAATTGTTAGATAATGCAGCAAAGTATCTTTAATTTCACCATCATATATCAAACCTTGGTGAAGGTCTTGGTCATCCAGAATGCCGTCGTATATATGCAACAGTGTCGAGTAGGAAATCACGCCGTTGTAAAAGTTTTTTTCTCCCGGCTGCTTGACTTTAATCCCGTTAAACAAGTTAAAAAACATCACAGCTTGCTGATTGCCTTTTGCAGACAAGCTTTCCAGTTCCATTGTATCTTGAATGTAAAAAGATTTTCCTTTATCACCTAGGAAACTGCGGACAAAGTATTTATCAAAAAACATCGGATAAATTTTGATATCTCGCCGCTCTCCCTTCAAAGTTCGGAGTAATTTTTTTGACATGAAAGACATTTCTTCATCTTCCTCAGTCTTGGTAATGTGCAGCGTACTCATGTAAGGTGCTTGGGAAATATATGCAAAATTCCGATATCCTTGCTGATAAAGCTGACTCATTACATCTTCAAGAATTACAGGTTCAGTATAAAGGCGGCTGACACTGTAATTCTCGGAAAAAGTTTTCAGCATTTCGACTTGAATTGTGGTATCGTCTAGCTGATTAATTCCGACAACTTCTCCAATTAAGCTGGCTTGTCTTTGGAAGCGGTTTTGATTACCTCTTCTTGCATCGCTATCCCGACTGGAGACGACAATAATTGCTAACTTATCCAACTCTGGAGATAGCTGCACATTGTCGAAGCGAAACTTTTTAGGAAGGATGGAATACATGGAACTCAAACCGTTACCGACACGGAAACTATCTACTCTTTCTCTAATCCGAAATCCTTGAGAAGTTGAGCGGTGTTTTTCACTCAAAATGTGAGATAATGTTTTGGAAACTTTAGCCATAAATTCTTCAGATGGCGAAGGGTGTTTAGGGTCGCCTTCGTGGAGCCTCGCCATCGGAATAAATAAGTTTTCTGCCTTATTTTCTAGTAGTATTCTCATACAGATATAAGACAGCAACAACATGGTAAACTTATAGACAAAAGCCGCCGCAGATTGTAACCCTTTATCGCCACTCTCTAGTCGTTTGTCGTCATAGGGAAACAAGACTAATTTGGTATTAAAATGGTCTTTGTAGATGTCTCTAGAACGCTGGGCTTTAGGTGCAGAAAGTACAGGTAAAACATCGACACCTTCGATGTTGTATTCCATGCTGAAAGTTTGGCGTTCATCAGTAGGGAAATACCGGACATCTTCTATGGTAATATTTACTGGTAGCTGACAGATTGCTGTGGCGCTGACAGTCGGCTGTTCGACGGCAACATAATGGAGTGTCTGCTTATAGTTTCGCTCCATAATATCATTGAAAAATTTACCATTCGTCATATTGTCAATGTTTTCTAACAGACCCATTTTGAGGGTTACGTGTCGCGTTTCTGTTCGACTGGGTAAAATTGTCTGCCGTTCCAGAAAGCCTTTCAGCATTTTTTTGAGATGGCTGATTTTGTGTCTAATATTAAACTTCTTAAACCCTTCGATGAAGTTACGAAATAGCTCTCTTTTTGCTTCATCGTCAGAACCTTGTAGGATTGGTAATACTCTTTGTTCAAAAATTGCGATCGGGTGATGATTTAGTTCAGCTTCAGCGTCGTAATTTTGCGCTAGCGGATCGTGGCGAGAAGCAAAAACAAAATAGTACAGCAAGGCTATTCTTAACACCTTGCGGGCGAAGGTTTCGGTAATTGAATCTATGGAATCTTCCCCAATTGCTGCTTGGTGTTCTTCACTATCTGGATTTAGTCGATTCAGATGATATTCAAATGCTTCTTTTCCACCGCGCGCTTGAACTGGGTTGTTAAATTTGATTTTGAGACCAAAGATAAATTTACGTTCGCTTTGAGGAGTGTCGGTGCTTTCTCCCAAGTAACCTGCTACAATTGGGATAATTGGCAGTGCATCTAAAACTTCCGCTCTGGCAAAAATTTCTCTGTAATTAAATCGAAATCCTGCATAATTTACTTCGTATTCGCCATCGGCTTTACTGCTATCGTTGATATATTTTTCTAGCAATCTGAGGCGGCGAATCAAGTCTTCTAAATAGATGATGCCTATAGTATCTGTGCTGCTAGCGCGGATGTGTTCTAACAGATACTCCAAATAAGTAATTTTTGCTTCTTTATTAAGTTTTCCGAGGGTTTCTTTGTCTACCAGTCGGATCAATTTGTGAAAATCTGAGTCTGGATTTTTAACCATCTCATCAAGAAAATGGCTAAGTTCTTGCCTGTCGTCGCTATTCTCGGCTTTTTCATTAATGTAGTTTTCCAAACCCTCCTTTAGCTCTTGTTCAAAAATATCGGTGTTTCGCACAGCAATCGTCAACTTATGCAGTTTTAAAGTCGCGTGGCTGCCAGAATCCAGGCGTTGCAAAGTTAGCTTTTCTTTTTCTAAAGAAGTGTGGCGTTTGCCAAAATCGTATTTAAAACCTAACTCTTGACCGCTTCCCCGGAAAGAAGGTGAATTCAAAGGAGTGATTAAGCTAGCGACAAACTTTTCTATAGAATCATTTTGGGGCAACTTAGATTCTAAGTGTTGCCGCAAACACTCTTTAATCTGCCTGACTCGATCGCCAAAACGCTCTTCAACTTCTGGCGGAAAATTAACCGTAGCAGCATCTGCTTGACGTTCATAGGAACCCAAGGGTGTCCGCACTTGCATTTTTGCAACATCAGCAGCGATCGCATCAATATCGACGATCAGACGGCGGCGGTCATCTGATATATTAAACGGATTGTTTCCCTGCAAAACTTCTAAAATCTTGTCCAGCAAATCGCCATAGTCCACTGGAACTAAATCGCTGTCACCCAATGTTAAGCTGTTCACCCTGTTAACCCCTTCAAAAAGCTTGAATCCACTCTTTAACGTCGTAATCAGTCCAAACCCCATTTACCCAATAAGGATCGGTTTCAACCAATTGTCGCACGGCCGCCTCATCTTCTGCTTCGTAAATTGCAAAAACTTTTGTTAAATCTTTCGTTGGCCCGATCGTACTTAACACACCCGATTCCTTCTGCTTAGCCAATCCGGCTAAATGAGCCTCTCGAAACGGAGCGCGTTTTTCGATTACATCTTCGCAGTAACTTCCCCACATCACATATTTGGTCACAATTTTGAGCCTCAGATAAATTTGTTTAAAAGTTATTGTACAATAAGAGTAAGAGGATTTAACGAAAATTTTAAGAATAAGATTAATGAGCCGCAGAGGTCGCAGAGGGCGCAGAGGAAGAGGGTAAACAGAGATGATTCTTAGATAGGAGAAAATTGCTATGACTTTATTAGACCTTCGTTTGTTGACGGTTCAAGAGTATCACCGCATGGCAGAAATTGGTATTTTTGAGGAAGACGAACGAGTAGAATTATTGGCAGGACAAATAGTAAAGATGGCAGCAAAAGGAACAGCACATGGTGCAGCGGTGAAACGCACAGAGAAGTTACTGGAAAATCGTTTGGAAAATCGAGTTTTGGTGCGACTGCAAGATCCAGTTCGGTTAAATGATTACTCGGAACCTGAACCTGATATTGCTGTGGTTGTACCCGATCCACTTTACTATGAAGACCATCATCCAACTCCTTCTGAAGTTTATCTGATTATTGAAGTAGCCGATACTACGCTGAGAACAGATTTGGGGATTAAAGCGACTATTTATGCTGAGTCTGGAATTGCTGATTATTGGGTTTTGGATGTTAATAATCGGCAACTCAACGTTTTTCGAGAACCGAGTCAGGATGGTTATCAAAGTCGGGTGATTCTCGGGGATGATGCGAGTATTTCTCCTTTGCAGTTTCCCAATTTTTCCTTTACGGTTGGGGAGATGTTGCGGCCATTGGTGTCAATTTAACGCTTTTTCCCTGAGTCCGGCAGGGAATGAATTCCCTGCCGGCCGACCTTGGTGAGTAGCGGTCTATTTTAGCTTCTCAAACTAACGCCGAATTTCTCTACTAAAACATCGCGCACTTTTTGTTGTGCCGGTTCGACATCGGTTTCGCTCAAAGTTCGATCGCCCGCGCGGTAAACTAACCGAAAAGCCAAACTCCGCTGGCCCGCCGGTACGTTGTCGCCCCGATATTCGTCGAACAGTTCCACCGAATCCAGCAAACTACCCGCCGCCTTTTTCATCGCACTTTGCATCTCAACAACCGCAACCTCTACAGGCGCGAAAAACGCAATATCTCTGTCAGAAGCGGGGAAACTCGAATAACCCGCAAACTTGCGAGTCGAAATGCTCGATCGCCCTAATTCACCCAACAGCACCGCTAAATCTAATTGAAACACGTAAACCTGCTCAGGCAAATCCTTTTCTTGCTGCAATTGCGGGTGCAACTGTCCAAAAACTCCTAAATGTTTCCCGTTTAACGATAACGCAGCGGTGCGACCCGGATGCAAGCGTGTATTCGAGGAATCGCTTTGATATTCCACCGACAAACCCAACTCTTGAAATGCGCTTTCCAAAATACCTTTTGCCTCAAACCAACTCAAAGGTCGATCGCGCCCTCCCTGCTGCCATTTCCACACAGTCGGATCGCCGCCGATAATCCCCGCAACTGCATCGGCTTCCTTCATTGCATCCCCATCTTTCCAGAAAATGCGGCCGACTTCAAAACCGTTTAGTGCGCCATTTCCCTGTTCCAAATTGTACCCGAAAGCATCAATCAAACCCGACAGCATTTCTGTCCGCAAAGCCGAATACTCCACAAACAGCGGATTCGCCAGCACCACCTGATTGTCTCCCTCAGTTTTCACCAAAGAATAGTGCATCAGTTCCGTCAAACCGGCAGCTCGAAAAGCCGATCGCACATTCCGAATTGCCGCATATTCTGGTGACAGATAACCGGGTTCCGTTTTGCTGGGCAAAGTATCGCAGAAATTGTCATAACCGTGGAGTCTGGCAACTTCTTCAATTAAATCTATTTCCCTTTCTAAATCGCGGTAGCGGTAAGGAGGAACAGTTATCGCAAACACCCGTTCTTTTTCAGTCGGAACAACTTCGCAGCCCAAAGCTGTCAGAATGTTTTTTACCTCTTCCGGTTCCAGATATTTAGAACCGCCCGTTTGTCCTCTTTTCAACTGCCCCAAAACCAGATTTACTCGGTCTAAACGCAATTCGAGCGATCGCGAAAAATTCAAATCATCGCCGGAGCTCGCCGTTTTCTGAACCGTCGCAGCGCCTCCAGCAAACTCCAAAATTAGAGCTACAGCGCGGTTGCAGGCCGTCGTCAAAGCCGCCTGATTCACCCCCCGTTCGTAGCGGATCGATGCCTCGCTCCGCAAGCCTTGAGCGCGCGCAGAACGGCGAATCGTTGCCTGGTCAAAAATCGCTGCTTCTAAAACTAAATTTTGCGTTCCTTCGTGAACTTCCGTGTCTTCGCCGCCCATTACCCCAGCTAAGGCAACAGGTTTGTCGCTAGCAGTAATTAACAGATTTTGAGCTTGCAAATTGCGGTTTTGTCCGTCCAAAGTTTTGAAGGATTCCCCTGTTGTAGCAAAGCGGACGCCGATGCTGATATCTTGAGTACCAGTGAAAGATTGCAGGCGATCGCGATCGAAAGCGTGCAGCGGCTGACCCCATTCCAATAAAATGTAATTAGTTACGTCAACCACATTATTAATCGGCCGCACTCCCGCCGCCTGCAACCGCTGCTGCAACCAAGCTGGAGAAGCAGCAATTTTCACACCTTCAATTGCCGTGCCGATGTAAATCGGGCATCCTTGCGGTTCCGATATTTCTACTGCCAAAGCAGGACTTTCTTTGCCCTCAATCGCCACACCATTCGCTTCGGGAATTCTCAAACTCGCCCCAGTCAGCGCCGCCACTTCCCGCGCTACACCCACCATGCTCAAAGCGTCAGCACGGTTGGCAGTTGCTGTCAAGTCTAAAATCACGTCGTCTAAACCCAAAAGCGGGCGAATATCGCTGCCCAATTTGGGATTTTCTAACTCGAAAATGTGAATGCCTGCTGACTCTTTAGCCAGTCCCAATTCTGCCAGAGAACAAATCATTCCTTCGGAAGGAACGCCCCGCAATTTAGCAGGTTTAATCTTTAAATCAATAGTCGGCAGAAAAGTTCCGACAACAGCGACAGGCACGTAAATGTCTGCTCTAGCGTTGGGTGCGCCGCAAACAATATTCAAAGCTTGTGAAGAGCCGACATCCACTTGACAAACTCTCAATTTGTCTGCATTCGGATGCTGTTCGCAGGCGATGATTTTGCCCAAAACTACACCGCTTGCCCAAGGGCGGCGGTCTTCGATTTCTTCGACTTCAAACCCGGCCATTGTCAGGGTTTCGGCTAATTCTTCCGGGGATATCGACACATCCACCAATTCCCGCAGCCAGTTTAGAGAAATACGCATAATTTAGTCAGTAGTTAGTTGTCAGTGCTCGGTAGTTATTAGTCATTAGTCTGCGCCGGCAGGCTTCGACTGTGCAGTCACAGAATTGATTCGGCAAAGCCTTTATTACCATAATAATTTAATTTTGTCAATAGTTTTGTGGTATACATAAGCAAAAACGAGCGATCGGTCACTTATGTTGATGGCTGCTGGGGGGATTAGTAACATTCTCATTCAGATAATGAGGTATGCTAGAAATATCTCACAGTGCAAAGATCTATATTTCGGACAGTTTTTGATTGCCAACCTTAGAATAAGGGTTTCAAGGCGATTCGGCAAGTTCGCTACCAACGGAAAATCGAGGGTGTCAGATTACTAACTAAAAACTGTCCGGACTCTTGAAAGCTCACCTAAGTGTAGGAAGACTTTACACAAAAAAGGACAAATTTAGCAAGTCTTTAAACTATTTTCAAGGATAATCCACAGAAAAAACTCACAGCAGCTAGATAATCAAAATAGGGAAAAGATATCTGCCTAAAAGACTTAGGTGCAATTCCAATTCGCAACCGGACGCACGGCCATCCGACAACTGATAGATCAGTATTTCTACCAGAAGCAGGAACAGGCAATTTGTGCAGTCAAGCGACGCTGGCAAAATCAGAAAAACATAGGCAAACTCAATTAACATGAGCTACTGCGTAAATCCGGGCTGTCCCCATCCTCAAAACCCTGCTGACTCTATTCTTCAGTGTCAGACTTGCGGTGCGCGGTTATTGCTGCGCGCTCGCTACCGAGTCACTGAACCTTTAGGACAAGGAGGTTTTGGAGCTACATTTCTGGCAAAAGACATATCATTGCCCGGTCAACCGAGTTGCGTGGTTAAGCAACTGCGACCCAGTAGTTCGTCGCCGCGAGTTTTAGAAATGGCGCGGGAATTATTCAAGCGAGAAGCGAAAACCCTCGGCCAACTGGGCGACCACCCGCAAGTACCGAGGCTGCTAGACTATTTTGAAACCGAACAGCAATTTTACTTAGTTCAAGAGTATGTTAAAGGCTCGACTTTGAAACAAGAAGTCAAGCAGTCAGGCCGTTTCAACGAATCGGATGTTAAAAATTTTCTATTAGAAATTCTGCCAGTAGTGCAATATATCCACAGCCAAGGAGTAATTCACAGAGACATTAAACCCGCAAATATTATTCGCCGAGTTCAAGACAGCCACTTAGTTCTGATTGACTTCGGAGCGGTAAAAGATCAAGTCAGCCAAACAATATTATTAGACCCCGCCGACCAAAGCGCCAACACGAAATTTTCTGTCGGCACATTTAGTTTCGCTCCCCCGGAACAAATGGCGCTGCGGCCGATATTTGCCAGCGACATCTACGCTGTGGGCATGACTTGCTTGTACTTGCTCACAGGAAAGTCGCCCAAGGATTTAGATTTTGATGGAGTAACTGGCGAAATTGTTTGGCAGCCCCACGTTCAGGTAAGCCCAAATTTTGCACGGATTCTCGAAAAAATGCTCAAGCCGATGGTTGGCCACCGCTTCCAATCGGCAGCAGATGTCCTCAGAGCTCTCTCGGGCCAATTTGAAGACCCAACTCTGATGGACGGCTTGGCAACTCAATTTAACGGCTCTTCTCGTACCGTTGAAGAACCGACAATATTTAATGACGCGGGTTCTTCGTGGTCACCGCCTCAGAACAAAATCAATCAAGATTTACGATCGAACCAAAGCCGCATTGGTAGAACTTCCTTTAGCCAATCCGGGAACACGGGGATGCAGCCCAGAGTTTCCCGAACTCTGGCTGAGTCCGGCAGAACTTTCGGAACGGTTGCACCTTCCAGCGACAATTTAGCAGGGCCAAAGGTAACGAAAGCTGTTGTTAAGTGGGACACCAACAGCTTGCGAGCGGCATATTTTAAAGGCAAGCGCGATTTTGCTGACTGCGAACTGTCTGGCCTGCAACTGCAAAAATTGCAGCTAGCGGGGGGGAATTTTTATCAAGCCAGGTTGGTGAAGGCAAATTTGCAAGCAGCGGATTTGTCGGGGGCAAATTTGGGTCACGCGAGGTTAATTAAGGCGAATTTGCGAGATGCTAACTTGACTGAGGCTTATTGCAGCACTGCCAATTTTGAAGGCGCGGATTTCCGAGGTGCTGACTTGACGGGGGCTTATTTGGCTAAGGCGAATTTGCGGGGAGCAAATTTGTGCGGGGCGAATCTTACCAACGCTACAGTTTCTGAGGAACAATTGGCAATGGCAAAGACCAATTGGCTTACTGTTAAGCCTGATGGGAAACGGAGTTTTGGATTTTAAGAAGTCATTAGTCAGCAGTCAGCAGTCAGTAGTCAGTAGTCAGTAGTCATTAGTTAGTGGGTAGCTGCTACGAATAACAGTCAACAGTCAACAGTCAACAGTCAACTCCCCACTCCCCCAGTCAGGTGAGTCGCCAGGAGGAAGCACGATCGCCCCAAAGCAGCCTAAATTAAAAACTAGGAATGGAGGATTAGATCGCATCTAAACATGAAACTGCTCAACCGTCGCACTCGACCGCTTCTCTACGCCGGTATCCTGGCTCTGACCTACTTTGTTACCGGAAAACTCGCAGCGTCGATGCTGGGGCTGGTAAAAGCCGAAGCCTCCCCCGTGTGGCCGCCTGCCGGTATTGCTCTAGCGGCGCTGCTACTGCAAGGGCGGCGGATGTGGCCGGGAATTGCCCTCGGTTCGGTGCTGTTAAACTCTACCGCCGGTATACCGTCCGCCGTCATTGCCACATCGGCATTTAGTGTCACCTTGCAAGCGCTGGCTGGGGAGGCTTTGCTGAGGGAGAGCGGATTTTCTACCAAACTCGATCGATTGCGAGATGTTCTGGGTTTGGTGGCCGGCGCTGTCATCGGGTCTACTTTCCTCGGCTCTACCCTCGGCAACTTGGGAACGTGCATTTTGGGTTGGGATCGGTGGAGCAATTTCTCTCAGAACTGGTGGACTACGTGGCTCGGAGACGGGATGGGAATTTTGATTGTGACGCCCGTGCTGCTGACTTTAAACCACGCCGTTAACAGTTTTAAATTTCCAATAAAATCCCGCATTATTTCAACTTTTATCGCATTTTTTAACAGACAGAATAATCAACTACCAATTAGTAGTCGCAGACACACATTTTCTGCAACTGAAAACCGTTATAATCTAATATTTTTAATTATTAATTATTCAGAAATAGCGCTGTGGCTGACTCTATTGCTGAGCGTGAGCTGGCTGTTTTTTTGCTCAAAAACACAGGCGGCGATCGCTCAGTATCCGCTGGAGTACCTGCCTTTTCCTCTAATAGTTTGGGCAGCCCTGCGGTTTCAACCGGCGGGAGCTATTTTTGCTTATTCGATCGTCTCTTGCATCGCGATTTGGGGAGCAGTACAGGGAGGCGGCCCGTTTTTGGCCAAAAGCGATAATCTCAAACAGGCGGTTTTGTTTTTACAAGCTTTTACCGGTACGATCGCCCTTGTGGCTCTGATGTTGGCCGCCGCCGTAGCAGAACGCCAGCAAGCGCTGGTGGAGGTGCGCCGCACAGCCGCCATGCTGCGCGATCGCGAAGCTAGTTTAGCCAACGCTCAGCGCATCGCTCACTTGGGAAATTGGGATTTAAATTGCGCCGCCCTCACAGCAACTGACAACTGCGAAGAATCCGCAGAACATGATATATCCAATATCGAATTGCTGTGGTCAAACGAACTTTACCGCCTCTTGGGTTTTGCTCCGGGAACTGTCAAACCCACACCAGAAGTTTTTTTGCAGGCCGTACATCCAGAAGACCGAGAATTGGTGGCGCGATCGCAGCGCCAAGCTATGTTTGAGCGCCAAGCCTATTGCATTAACTACCGAATTGTGCTGGCAGATGGCTCCGAACGCACTGTCTGCGAACAGTCGGCAATTGAGTCAGGGGCGATCGCCGCCACAGTCCAAGACGTTACCGAACGCCACCGCGCGGAAACCGCTTTGCGGGCGTCCTCCGATCGCGATCGCTTGCTCTCAGAAATCGCCCTGCGAATTCGCAACTCCCTCAACATCGAAGAAATTCTCAACACTACTGTTGCCGAAGTCCGGCAATTTTTCAAGGCAGACCGCGCTTTCATCGGTATTATGGACGTGGAGGGGGTACATCTTCCTAGCCCGGTGTACGGTAAGGTTGTGGCCGAGTCTGTGGATGCCCAATGCCGTTCTCTTTTGGGGTGGGCACTCGCTGACGAGAATCACCTCGAAAACCAGAGAACTTTTTATGCTAACAACCGCGTCCGAGCTATCTCCGATACTGCTAGCGTTCAACTCAGCGTTCCAATTGCCCAATTGTACAGCGACTATCAAATTCGCGCGACGTTAAATGTGCCGATCTTCCTGGGGGATCAATTGTTCGGGATCTTGGCCGTCAACCAGTGCTCGGGGCCCCGCCAGTGGCAGGAATTTGAAATTGATTTGTTGGAAAAACTCGCTACCCAAGTGGCGATCGCTCTCCAGCAAGCCCAACTTTTGCAGCAGGTTAAAGATCTCAATGCCAACTTGGAATCTCAAGTGGAGGAACGCACCCGCCAACTACAGCAAAAAATGCACGAACTGCAAGAAAGCAACCGCCTGAAAGACCTATTTTTGCACGCAGTTTCTCACAATCTCCGCACTCCCGTTATGGGAATGTTAATACTGCTAAAAAATTTGCTCAACAAATCGCCCTCAGACTCTCTACAGGATGTTCCGGTTTCTCGATCGATTTTGCAGCGCATCGTTCAGGCCAGCGAACACCAGTTGACTATGGTTAATGCCCTGCTCGACGCTCACGCTAGCGAGGTCAAAGGTATTGTTCTCAATACTGTACCGCTGCATTTGCCGTCTTTAGCTTCAACCATTGTTGCCGATTTAGAACCGATGCTGGCCAAAAATCAAGCAACTTTGACTCAGGAAATCCCGGCGGATTTGCCACAAGTCAATGCCGATCGCCAACACTTGCAGCGGGTGCTAGAAAATCTGTTGACTAATGCTATTAAACACAATCCTCCGGGAGTCAATATAACTTTTAAAGCCGAGGTAATTGCAGTTGAAACAGCGCTAAGTTATGAAGAAAATTCCCAGGCTTTAACCTCGCCCAATAATCCGCTTGCCCGCTGTATCGCTAACGGGATATCTGCTGCGGGCGATCGTCCTAGGATGTGCGAGACCACCCAGAAAAATCAGGAAACCCTGGCCAAATTCAACATCGACGGCAGTTGCAAAGTGCCCCGCTATCAGGGTCAAATTGGCAATATCGGCAGCAAATTGCCCGGAGTGACCGTAAAAATGGTTCGCTGTACTGTAACAGATAATGGAGTGGGAATCAGCGCCAAACAGCGGGAATCTCTGTTTGAACTTTACGTTCAAGACCCTAATAGCCGACAATTAACAGGGCTGGGTTTGGGATTGTACCTGTCCAAGCAAATTATCAAAGCTCACGGCGGCTCGATCGGCGTCGAAAGCACTCCCGGAGAAGGCTCGACTTTCTGGTTTTCGCTACCTGCTGTCAACTCGGACGATCCCTCTTTCCCACTCTAAAATCTAAAATTTAAAATCTAAAATGGTATGAGCTATTTGGGCAATGCAAAATCAGTTCAGGCGTCAACGGTTTACGAGGTGTGGCGCGATCGCTTCCTCCGAGAACGGCTGCGCCCTGCTGTCGCAATTGCCATCTTTTTTGCCTTCACAATAACGGTCTATTTTCTGGGCGAAAGATTCTTCGCTCGCCAGGAGTTTAAAAGTGTTTATTTGTACACGAGCGCTGCTGTAGAATTGGGTTTGTTGACTTGTTTTGTATTGCAAAAAACCTCCTTCGGACAGCGCTATCCCGGTTTGCTGTTTTTGGGTTTTTCGTGGTCGCTGACGGTGGTTGTACAGCTTGGGCTAGCTGTCGCACAAGCCGGGGAATTACCAATTTTTACCTGGATTTTAGCGTTTCTGATCCAAGCTACGCTAATGCCCGTCCGCTGGCGCCTCCACCTGATTTCTCAACTCGGCGTTTTGTGTTGCCACGTCGGGATAAATTTGGTTTTAAATCTAAGTTTTGCTAAGTATACTCCTTTTAAGTTGACCGGGTTGTACTTATATTTGTTTTGGTTTTGTTTGATATGTGACTTGTCCGTTTATTGGTACGAATGTCTGCAACGGAAAGAGTTTAGTACCAGGCGCGAGTTGGAATCTGCTTACCAGCAGTTGGAAGAGGCGGAGGCGAAGTACCGCAGCATTTTTGAGAATGCGGGCGAGGGGATTTTTCAAAGCACTCCCGATGGCCGTTATATTACTGCCAATCCAGCTTTGGCGCGGATTTACGGCTGCGATTCCCCGGAAGAAGTGACGGCAAAGTTTACTGATATTGAGCGGCAGTTGTACGTCGATCCGGCTCGCAGAAATGAGTTTTTGCGATCGATCGAGGAAAGCGGCACAGTATCGGATTTTGAATCTAAAATTTACCGCTCAGATGGCAGTATTGTCTGGATTTCCGAGAAGGCGCGGGCGGTACGGGACAACAGCGGCTCCCTGCTTTATTATGAGGGTTTAATTGAGGATATCACGCAGCGCAAACAGGCACAAGAATCGCTGCGGCTGTTTATCCACGCTCTTTCTCACGACTTGCGAAACCCGGTAGCGGGAATGTTAATGGTGCTGAAAAATTGGCAGACGAAAACCGGGGATTCGATCGCAATTCCCCGTTCTGTTTTGGAGCGGATGATTCAAGGTAGCGAGCAGCAGTTGCGGTTGATAAATTCGCTTTTGGAAGTTCACGCTGGGGAATTGCGCGGTTTTGTTTTGCACTGCGATCGGGTTGATTTGAGGGCGGTGGTTGAAGTTGCTGCGGCAGATTTGGAGCCTTTAATGAATGAGGCTCAAGCTAATTTTAAAAATTTGGTACCAGATGATTTTCCCGCCGTGAATGCTGACACTACTCAGTTAAGGCGCGTGTTTTCTAATTTAATTTCTAATGCTTTAAAACACAATCTGCCCGGACTGAATTTAACGGTTTCCGCTCAAGTAATCAAGGCGGAAAAATTAATTGTAAATCAAAAACAAGCAAAACAAGACATCGACAAATTACCGATTACCAATCCACAATCCCCAATCCCTAATTATCAATCCCCAATCCCTAATTCTCCAAGTAGCATGATTTACTGTACCGTTGAAGATGACGGGGTGGGAATATTGCCGGAACAGTGCGAACATCTTTTTGACCTCTACGTTAGGGGTTATCAATCCCGACACTCCCTTGGTTTGGGTTTGGGTCTATATCTTTGCCGACAAATTATTGGCGCTCACGGCGGGGAAATTGGGGTAATTAGCAGTCCCGGTGCAGGGGCAACTTTTTGGTTTACTTTGCCGCTGGCTGAGAATTCACGGTAATTTTTTTGTATGTTTAATTACATTTAATCTAACAACAGCGCCCGACATTTAGAACCTTCTTAATTGCTGAAACCGTTGCGAAATATTGCTTCTGCTTTCTGCCTGCTGCCTTCTGCTGTACTTTGGTTGTACGGTCGAAGGTGGCTTTTTGAGCGGCCGGGGCCAAATTAGTCGATCGAACTATTGATATTAATTTAAAACCGTGCTATAGTAACCAAAATGTTTTTACTACAAAAAAACATTTTCACATTTTATTTAGAAATAGCATTGAATCTAGAAAATCTATAAAACTAGATGAAAGACCTGCAATTTATGGTCCACAAAAGCTCAGAAAATACAGCTAAAGACGATGCAGCTAAGTACGACTCAGCTAAATATAACGAGCGGTCGTTCTCAACTTTAATGCGGGCACTCCGTCTTTCCCAAGGTTACTTTTCTTTCGTTTTAGTCCACTGCAACTCGCTGGTTTTGCGGCAGCAAATAGTCGATCGGCTGCAAGCAACTTGTGCCGTCAAACCGCGGCAACTGTTTTTGCCCGAATCGGCAACAACTCTCTACAGGACAATCGCTGCAGAACTAGAGGGGGAACAGCCTACAGCTTTAATGATCCTCGGTTTGGAATCAGTGCAGGCGATCGATCGATTGCTCGTTTCTACCAACTTACTATGCAGCGAATTCAGCAAAACATTTTCCTTTCCCGTCGTCTTTTGGGTGACGGATGAACTTCTGAGAAAAATTGTTCGCACCGCCCCGGATTTATACAATCGGATGACGACAATTAGATTCATCAGTCAGTAGTAATAAGTCGATCGATTTTAGATTTTAGATTTTAGATTTTAGATTTTTAACAGTCAACAGTCAACAGTCATCAGTCAACTGTTAAATTCGGCTTCCCAAATCAGGACTAATTCTCGCGCCGCCGCAGTTCCCTCAGCAGGAAAACTTGCCAAAAAGTCTTTATCCGCCCCCACGTCGTAAGGCCCTTCCTTAAACTCTAAAATCACAGTATCCGGTGCCAAAGCTACTAACGTGTGAATAGTGCCCTCTGGCAGTTCGACAGCGCGAGTCGGGCCCGCAGCGCTGACTCGCAACGAGCGCAGGATTTGACCGTTTTCGTTCAAAATAACAATACCGACTTCTCCTTGAATCACCACAAAAAACTCAAAACCGTTAATTGCAGGCGGGCGCAGGTGTTGGTGAGGGCGAACGTAAGTGCCTGGTTGCAGCACGTTGACAAACCGCTGCACTTTTTCAGACAAATCGTGGAAATTGTAGTTTTGTCGCTGGCGGGGACTGCGGCGGGAGGAAGCGGCAACTTCGTCTAGCAATTCTTGCGTCAGCAATTTGATCGGGGGGGACTGCACAACAGATATCCTGTATTTAATAGTTCTTGAACAAATGGGCTAGTCTGGGATCATCGTTATCAGCATCTCTTGACACATGGAAATCGCAACTCAGGTGCGTATCACTAAGGCAATGCGTTTGTCAAGTATCTTTAGAAAAAGTATTAGCCCGATCGCCCTTTTGACTATTCTAGTCTGCGCCAGTAGCGTTTCTGCGTCTGAACCGAGGGTCGCACTGTTGGTTCAGCAGCAATTCCCACAGCAGCAACTGAAAGACGAAATTCGCGATCGGGTTCAAGAAGAAGTTGACATTGCTTTTGGGCGCACGGCGGTACTGCTGAACGGGCTGATAATTGCCCTAACTTTGTTTCCGACAGCAGCCGGAGTCGGGGTTTGGTTTCTGTTGAGCAAATTGTCCAAGCAGACAACAGTTGCTCGCCAAGAAATTGAAAGTCTCCATTACGATACAATCTCTCAATTAAAACTATTAATTTCGGACGCTGAAAGTATCTTAGGCGAAATCCAACACCAAAGTCACGCGGCGGATGCAGAAACAGACTTGTTATTGCCCGATGCCCAAATTCAAGAATTTGCTCCGGTTAACTATGGCAATTACCAACAGCTAGTGACGGCAAGCGACTATGCTAAACAGGGAGATGCTTGTTTCTTTGAAAACCGTTATGAAGATGCGATCGCTGCTTACAATCTTGCCCTGCAAATTCAGCCGGATTTAGCCGATACTTGGAATAACCGGGGAGTAGTGCTGACGAGAATGCAGCGGTATCCAGAGGCGATCGCCTCTTACGAACAAGCTACTACAATTCGCCCCAATTATCCCGACGCTTGGAACAATCGAGGCGTGGTATTGTTGGAGTTGCAGAAGTACCAGGAGGCGATCGGCTGCTACGAACAGGCAATTCAAGCCAAACCAGATTATGCCGACGCTTGGAACAACCGAGGCGTTGCTTTTTCCAAAATGCAGGAGTACGAACAAGCAGTAATTTCTTACAATCAAGCTCTACAAATTAAAAATGATTATACTGATGCTTGGAACAATCGAGGCGTTGCACTCTCCAAATTGCAAAAATACGAAGCTGCGATTGATTCCTACGACAATGCTGCTAAAATCCGACCTGACTTTTACAGAATTTGGTACAACAAAGCCCGATGTTATGCGCTACAAGGTAAAATTGAATTAGCAATTGAAAATTTAAAGCGCGCCCTCAATCTCAATCCGAATGTCTGTAAAGAATTGGCAAAAAGTGAAGCTGATTTAGAAAAAATTCGCGAATACGATGCGTTCAAGCAGTTGATTAATTAATACATTGGGCTTAGGGCTGTAATTAAGAAACCGAGTTTCTATATAAAAATATTTGTTTGAATGCCCAAGTTGTGAGAAACCCGGTTTCTGGTTCTAGTAGTTGAGCTTTAGCCCATTCTAGTAGGATTAATTCCATTTTTCTATAGTTGGCTTATATAGCCAATAATTGATTTTTTCTTCATTGACAAAACCTTTTAAGGATGGATCTGGCCAAATATGTATTTTTTCTAAACATTCTAGTTCTGTTGCTGCTGTTTCTATAAATTCCCATTGTCTCATAAAAGTTTCAGCCCAAGATTTTTTAGTCATAATTGATTTGGCAAAATCTAAACCTGCTGCTAACATTCTTTGACCATTTGATCCTCTGGCATTAATGGGTTCCCAAAATATTAATTCTGGATTAATTTGCATAAATTTATCTAAATTAAATTTAAAGTCATCTAAAGTCATTATAGGTGGGAGCGTGTCACTTTTGCGATGAGTATTTATACTCAAACATTTCTTCGCTTACCAATTAAGCCATTTAAGTAAGC
>NZ_JAUBQD010000136.1:0-3710 GCF_036701085.1 Microcoleus sp. Pol7_A1 | reverse complement strand
ACATCTAAACTCCTACTTAGATTTACGTCCTCATTATACATGATTTGTGATTTACAAATCATTTACGATCGCTATATTTTAATTCTAATACTTTGAGTAAAGCCGGAATAGCTGTGATTTCATTAGATTTTTTATCAACCTTAACTTGTCCTAAAACTAATCTTTTACGGGTCGCCCAAGCACTAAGGGACTTGCGGGAAAATAGAATACCAGTCACTCTAGAGAAGAGGAGACAAAAAAAGGCGACGCTCTTGCTCCAATCACACTTGACTCAAAGAAGGATGATACTCGACGCAACCGTTAAAGCTACGTTCAAGGATGCCAGTGAGAAACTTACGGGATACCGTAAACGAGACTTCATGGCCAAGGTCACCGAAGATTACTTCGATGGGTCGGCGCGCAAAGCGGAAACCGTCATGGGGTGGAATCGCCAGAGCGTACAACTGGGGTTAAATGAACGGCGAACAGGACTCATCTGTGTGGATAACTATCAAGCCAGGGGACGACACAAAAGTGAACAAGTGGTGCCCAACCTAGAAGCAGATATCGGCTCTTTGGTGGACACGCAAGCCCAAGCCGACCCGAAATTGCAATCTACATTTTTATATGCGCGTATCAGTGCCAGAGCAGTGCCAGAGGCATTAGTGAGTAAAGCTGGCTACAGAGAGAGCGAATTACCCTCTCGCCAGACAACGGGCGAAATTCTCAATCGCTTGGGGTATCGCCTAAAAAAACACAAAAAACGAAACCCCTGAAAAAGATTGCTCAAACCGATGCTATTTTCGAGAATGTGTTCCAACAGAATCAGGCATCGGATGAAAATCCCCACTCGTTGCGAGTGTCGATTGATACCAAAGCCAAGGTCAAGATTGGCAACCTGTCGAGAGGTGGTAAGGCACGGACGTTGGAACCAAAGAAGGCTGATGACCACGATACCCACTGGCAGTCGGTTTTAGTCCCCTTTGGCATTCTCAACACCCACAGCGAACAGTTATCGATTTATATGGGTCAGTCGGCTGAAACCAGTGATTTTATCGTCGATTGTTTAACCGCTTGGTGGAAAGACAATCAACTGGATTATCCCGATATCTCAGAATGGGTGATTGACCTTGATGGTGGTGCAGCAACTCGTAGTGACCGAACGCAATTTATCAAACGCATGGTTGAACTATCCAAAGCGATTGATGTAAAAATCCGACTGATTTACTATCCTCCTTACCATAGCAAGTACAATCCCATTGAACGCTGTTGGGCTGCCCTAGAAAATTATTGGAACGGCGTAATTTTAGACTCGGTTGAAGCCGCTATACAGTGGGCTGCCAATATGACTTGGAAGGGCATTGCACCAATTGTGCATCACGTCGAAACCATCTATGACAAAGGCATTAAAGTCCTACCAACTGAGTTAGAACACTACCATCCTTTCTGGCAGCGTTCTGAGACATTGCCCAAATGGGATATCACGATTGTCCCCGGTTGATTGGTACCTTATTTTCTTGCAACTCCCTAAACACTTCAAATGCCTTGCCATCCATTGAGTCATTCATCGTCATTAATGCCACCACTTTTTTAATATTAATAGCTCCAATTGCTGTGATTTTTGCACCCGATAGAATGGTTTTAAATCACATACTAGGAGTGCCGTGATGTGAGCGAGCATACTTCCTACTTAAACCGAGTAAAACCCCCATTTCATCCAGAAAAGCCAGGTTCTCTTGAGCTACAGCAGATTGCAGGTTTATAGATGACAGTAACAGCATTTAGTAAACCAGTTTTTTAAATGTTGAGGATTTATTAAATCTAGTGCGGCGGCAATTAAGGTATCAATCATTTTTGTAGTAGCTGGAGTAAACTTACGCAGAAAAGACTTAAGTTGTGACCACCATAATTCCATGGGATTAAAATCGGGAGAATACGGTGATAAGTTAATAATACTTGCACCAACTGCTTCAATCATCGGTGCAATAGAAGCCATTTTATGTGCTGGCAGATTATCCATTACTACTACCGCTCCTACCCAAAGTTCCGGCACTAAAAAGTTTAAGGGTAAACACTTCAAATGCTTTGCCATCCATTGAGTCATTCATCGTCATTAATGCCAACACTTTTTTAATACTAATAGCTCCAATTGCTGTGATTTTCGCACCCGATAAAATGGTTTTAAATCAGATACTCTCGTACCGTGAGGTGAGCGAGCATAATTTCTAGTCAAACCGAGTAAACCCCCCATTTCATCAAGAAAAACCAGGTTCTCTGGAGCTATATTCTTCACTTTTTTCCAGTATTCTCCTCTTAATTTTTGCACCCGGTCTGTTGCCGCTTGACTACTGAGTAGTGTCTTTTTTTTTGAGTTAATCCCAGCCTTTTTAATTCTCGGCACATGGTACTAGGACTTACCCATTGCCCGTAAATATTACCCCAATATTCACAATCTTCTGACAACGATGCTCTCTGGATATTTTTTTACTAGCTCATGCAGCTGACTTGAATATCCATTCAACTCACTTTTCTGGCTTCCACATTGAGAGGATGTTTTAAAAGGGTCGTTTGACCTCATAGTTGGCACAAAGAAGCATCTAAGTATGGGCCCAAACCTTGATTTATCGTCTCAGTTAAGCCCAATCATCAGGGCTAAATTATACCTGACCAGACTTTTAAAACATCCTCTGAGGACGTGGTTGGATATCTCCTGTAAGTTGGTAGCGCTTTAATAGTCGTTCAACAATCATACTTACTGACATCAAATCTGATAGCTAGTTTTCTAATAGATGTGTTACCCTGTTTGTAAGCTTTGACCACTTTTTCTCGAAGTTCGATCGGTAATGGTTTCATTACTGCTATTAATATACTATTTTTCAGTGTACTCTATTTACCTGCAATCTGCTGTATGTTGGACTACCCATTTGCGCTCGTGACTGTAAACAGAAACCATGCTCACAAAATTTTTGTAAGAGGTATTGCCAGCGACTAAGGTACTTTTGATGGTTTTTCCGTCAATTGCCATCAATTCTCCAGGGAGAATTGGTAATTTCTGTTGGGATCATACATTAAAAATAACGGCAAGAATCTCAAAATCTAATGAGTGAATTATATTTCTAAAAGTTGAATCTGATGGGAAGCGAATATCCCTGGAGAGGTTGAATAAGTTTATGAGAGTTGCTCGATGATTTTTGGTAAAATCAACTAATGGTTTATACCCCCACTATCATGTACAACTACCCAATAACATTATTGTTAGTATCAGCCATAAGGGATGTCTGATGCCTCTTGGATGTCGATTTTCGGGAACTGCAATAATAGCTTCAATTAAATTCATTACGCTATGTACCAATTAAGGATAGTCTGATCGCTCGGGTCAGACCCAATCACCTCTTCTATGATACATTTATCCTCTGACAATTAATCCACCCTGTGATTTGATTTATTGGTCGGGGTTTATTTGTCAGGGTTTGCATCGATCTCTGGTGTTTAATTATGTCAACAAACACGTCATACCATTTTTTTAAAGATGTGATAGACTTATGTTCAAAGTAAAGGAGAGCATTACAATGTCTGGTCGTCCTCATATAAAGATTACCGAATCTGTAGAAAATTTACGAGAAATCCTCAAACAGCAAACAATAATCCTAGCTTAGAGGATGTTTTAAAAGTCAAAGCAAGTTAAAAATTATGCGAGTCGTCTGACCATGATCCGAATCATCGCTATGTAG
>NZ_JAUBQD010000135.1:0-3772 GCF_036701085.1 Microcoleus sp. Pol7_A1 | reverse complement strand
ATGAATTACGCACTTGATTTAGCTAAATACTTAATCTTATCATGTTTTAGGTTGAAATTAAGATGCGTTTACCCTGCTCTTCGCTCCCAGATCGGGCTAACCATAAACAGATTAATGCGGCCCCATTGACTGCGGTCGATTGCGATTGATAAAGTTTGACCAACACGGCAATAAGTAATCAACCAATAAGTAATTAATGGGAACCAAATTAGTGAGATAGTTAAGTGAGACAAATCGAGAAATCTTTGTAGTTTTCTACGCCGACTTTCTGTTGTAATTGGATAGGGAAATACCCGGGAGAGCCGTTCTAATCTCACTTGTTTTTCTGATTGTATCAAGGGTAGCAAGATTCCAATCAGTTTAAATTGAGCTGAACTTAGTTGTTTTTTTAAATGAATGAGGTAGAATGTTGGTATCATTATTTTTTAGATAGGCAAGCGTGTAACAATTATGCTGCCTATCTTTTTTTAGCACACATTGGCTCAATCCTTACAAAGGTATGGGTTTCAGGCTGGTTGTTACCCCCCCAGTATGCAATACTCGATCGTGACAATAAAAAAATGAATAACTTACAACTTTTACAAAAAGATATGGAAAAAGAAATAGCCCAATTAGAATCTTTCATTAAAAGCGATATTGATGCTGTGAGAACTAAAACGAGCAATAGCTGTCAGGATGGCGCTCTCCGGTAAGCTTTACTATGAAATCAGCAAAATATTAGGTGTAAGTGAATTCTTTGTGGATTATTGGAAAAAGATTTTTAAAACCAAAGGCATCGAAGGAATCAAACTAGGATATAAAGGCTCACAAGGGTATTTTACAAAACGACAAACGGATGTAGTAGTCGAGTGGTTAAAGAATAAAGAATCTTGGAACTTAGATGAGTTAGTGACTTATGTAGAGCAAGAGTTTGGTGTGATATATAAATCAAAACAGAGCCCTGCATGAACTTTTCGCTCGGGCGAATATTAGTTGGAAAAAACCTCAAAAAGTTAATCCCAAATTCGATGAAGAACTGGTAAAACAAAAGCGGGAAGAAATTAACGAGATTTTATAGAAAAACAAGGCAGGCATAGAATATGGGAAAATAATAGTATTGTTTTTAGATGAATGTCATCTACTTCATGGCGATCTGACAGGCTACATTTGGGGTCAATCGCAGCGGATAATTGAAGTTCCTATTACCAATGAAAAAAATAGACAAACTTATTTGGGGACACGCTCATTTTCAAAGCAAACAATTTCACGTTCAAAGTTATTCATCTGAAGCTTAAAAATCAACAGTTAAATTCATAAAATACTTACAAAATAAATATATAAAACAGAGAAAAATCTTGAGTTGGGAGGGAGTTGTTTATCATAAAAATGGAGAATTTAAAGAATTTTTAGCATAAGTAAATAGTGATAAATAACCGTCATATTGGTCAATAACTTGTATTTTATTTGCTCCCAATTCGCCAACAGAATCCCGTTGAATATATTTGGTTACAAGCTAAAAACTTTTTAACAAAGTATTGGTATTTATGTATGTCTTTTAAGATCGTCAAGTTTTTGTTTGAGTTCTTCACTAAGGAACATAAATTTTATTTCCCCAAAATTCATCAGTACACTTATAAAGATAAAACCATTTAGGATTGCTATAGAGCAAAAGCTGAATAATAAAAATTTGGCTAGATGATGCCAGAATTAGTAAGTAAAAAAAAGAGGAGTTGAGGGGCAAATCAAATGAGTTGGAAAAGATGCGGAATAATGGCTCTGTTGCTGTTGGCGGCAGGCTGCGCGGAAAAGAGAGAAATGTTCATTACACAGAAACAATTTGGAGAACGATGGCCGCTCACTGTACCTCATGGAAGATTGTCGTGTACTCGTTTCAGCGGTAAGGCAGGGAATATTATTTTTTTATTTGAGGGCTACGAATATTTTGTTGGCAACAGCTCCGAAGGAACAGAGCAAGACCAGTACCGCCCGATTGAGCTACTTGTGAAGGCGAAGCCCGAGTACAGAAACCCGCGTGCAAAAATGGACATCCGTGTGTTGCTTGATGAAGGTTTAAGACTGTGTGCGAACTAATTTTTTATTAGTAAATAAGCATTCTAGTCTTACAACTTGGGTGCTTATATCCAAACTATATATAGCAAAAATTGAAGAACAAAAACTTTTTTTATTCATCGCATCGTTAAGAAAAGTAAGAGAAACTGGGAGCAAGTCTAATGAGTTTTAAAAAGTGTGTAGCGATAAGTTTATTGCTATTGGTGACAGGTTGCACGACGCAAAAGAAGGAGCGACTTATTACAGAAAAAAAAATTAGTAAGGATTGGCTCCTTATTGTACCCAGTGGAACCCTGGTTTGTGTAGCGTCACCCTTGGAATCTCGGTCTATTTTCTTTATTTCTCCTGATGGCAAACGATACAATCTTATTAATCAATACTCCGGACAGTTTTTGGAACGATACTACAAGCTTACGCGGCGCAAGGAGCATAAAAAAGTCGAATTAAATGTAAGTCAGGCGTGGAGCTGACATTGATTTAATTATCCACAGTGGCTCCAAGTCTTAGAACATAAGCCATTGGGCCCTATAAAAACTGTCCGGACTATTGATTAATGCAGAAGAATAACTCTCAATTTTTTCGATTTTGAAACCTGCCCCACAAAACTCATACTCTAAATTTGTCAATCCCGAATGGCTACTTAAAAAAGGAATGAAGTTGTGCCCTGAACCATTTTGGTTAGCGCCTCCATAACAGTTGCGGGGCGCTAACCAAAGTTGTTGAATTTAATTCCAAACTATTGAACGCTAGCTATACCACTAGCAATATCATCAATGCTAGCCTTTCCCTTCCGTGCTTAAAAACTGAAGAGACAACCAGGGACGAGGGGCTTTCTGGGTAACTCGATGTGTTTAGGTTCCTCAGAGTTCTGACTTTTTCCGTCATTTTTTAATAATAAGAATCAATGAGAATCACTGTAAGTTGTTTCTTTGCAAATTGACCGTGCTGCAAGTGCTACGCCATGCCCTAGCTTGGACAAGCAGTTGCTCAATCAAAGGTGTTTTGCTATCGGTGTAGCGATCGCGGTCGGCTCGAAATTTGACAGCCAAGTCACGCTTCAAGGCTTCATACTGCTGTGCGGCATTTGGGTGCGTCCGAAGGAAGTCCCGAAAGAGGACGTGTGTTTCCCAAAACTTACTATTCAACTTTACTAAGTGAATTTGATGGGTGCGAGGCATTCCTCGACGAAAATAGTGCCGCCCTGGAATCCCTAGCTCCCCACAGTAGAGATATCCGAGAGTTTTGAGGCCAGCAATCTGAGTAGTTTGAGGTAATATATGTTCTACGCCCAAGAGAATATCGATAACTGGTTTCGCCGCTAGTCCTGGTACGGAGGTACTGCCAATATGCTGGATATCCGCAACGGTATTGCCAAGGGCATCGAGAATGTGGCTTTTTTCCTGCTCGTACAGGAGGGGCCAATCAGCATCGTAATCAATAACTAAAATAGGGTCTTCCATAGTTTGTAAGGTTGAATTAAATGCCATAGGGCTTTGCGGTGTCATTTGAACTGGTGGCCTTCTCCCCCCCTAACTAATCCTTGGAAGTCGGTAGGAATTGGACTCAGTTTGAGTTACCTTGAGTTACCTTGAGTTATTTTGACTTTTAGAGCCGATTGCCCGCAACTCCTCCGGCTCACCCTGCGAGATACAGCACTTCCGGATGTTATGAGGTACAATAGAATCGACTAAAAATAATATTATACCAATGAAAGCATACTCAG
>NZ_JAUBQD010000134.1:0-3812 GCF_036701085.1 Microcoleus sp. Pol7_A1 | reverse complement strand
CTCTACCGAAACATAAACCTATTCATATTCACTCATTTATTTATTATACATCGCTGATGTTATTAAATTTTCATTCCCTAGCAAAGGCCTCTGGCGCATCCAGCATCAGCCAGTGTCCAGTATCGGGTAGCGTAGTTGTCGTCAGCGTGGGACGGAGGACGTGGAGACTGAACGGAAAAGTGTTTGAGGGAGCAATAATGGCGTGGGCTCGTGTTCCAGGGGCTGCTAGGTAGCGATCGAGAGCATCAACAGCTTCAAAGGCAAACATCCCGCGAGACATTCCAGACAGGCAATCCTGTGGAGTCGCCGCCAAGCAAGCGAGTATCCGATCGCGCGTCTGGGCCCTGCTTCCTGTCAGTGCCTCATTGAAGCTGGTTTCCACAGCAGCCCGCCAATCCTCGGTCTCCAGAGCCCTCTGGTAGGGGACGATCCGTCCCTCGTGCACCTCTGCAGGCACCTTGGTAAAATCTCCAGGTGGGTCTGCCAGGATCAACTGCGCGATGCGGTGCGGTGCGCTGGCTGCTGTGGCGAGGGCAATACAAGCACCGAAACTGTGCCCGACGATCGCCACTCGATCGAGTCCCAGCCCATCCAGTACGGCGAAAACATCCGCTGCACAGGAGGCGGGCGCATAGTTGCCGTCCTCCGGCGGTGCAGAATCACCGTGTCCCCGCATATCAAGGGCGATCGCGCGTCGGGTACGGGCGACACGGGCAAGCTGGGCATCCCAGATGCTCGCAGAAACCGCCATACCGTGCACGAACACCACCGGCAGCGGTTCCGACTCCCCAGCGCTGGCAGGGGGGCTGGCTTCGATGATGTGAATAGTGCCGATCGGTCCTTTGAGAGTTGTCGATCGCATACAATTTTCTCCTAATTTTGAATTTCCTCTTTTCATACAACCAATTTTACTTGCGTTACTCCTTGGCGCAATTCATACTGTCCTTTCACCCAAAATTGTTTAATTTTTTCACCCAAAAACGGAGCCGTTTGCATCATCAACAAACGCAACAATCCATTTTTTCGCAGTTGTTCGCCTTTCCACGCTTCTTGTGCTTGAAGTTGTTGGGCGCGAATAATTTCTGGTTCGCGTTCTGCCTGAATCCGCGATAATGCTAAGTCAATATCCTCGTAATTAGCCCCTGCTTTCAATAAAGGTACAAGGTGATTGGCGGCAACAATTACATCGCGGAACGCCATGTTAATTCCTTGAGCGCGAACCGGAGACATGGGATGTGCAGCATCCCCCAAAAGTATGATTCCTGGCCTATGCCAGCGCGGACAGCGACCAACCACAACAGATAATCGCATCGGAGATTCGATCGTATCCGCACAGTTGCGGAAATGTTCTGCCATCCACGCAGGCGATCGCGATGCGAAAGTTTCTGCCCAGTCTGTGTGTTTCCGATCCGTTTTGTCATCTGCCGATAGCACCCAAGCCAGATGAAGTTTTCCTGATTCTGCCCCATGAAAGACACTGAATCCGCTACCGCCATTGAGGATGGAATAAAATACATTATCCGCCACAAACCGAGGATGAGCGGCAAGTTTAAACCACAGAACATCTATACTCTTATGCTGTTTTACTAACTCTAATTCTGCACGTTGTCGTACAACCGAGTTTCTACCATCTGTACCAATCACAAGTGCAGCAGGAATCTCTCGCCCATCTCCTAGCTTTACACCCGCAATGCGATCGTTGCTGTAGAGTAAATCTTTTACGGGAACACCTGAGATAAATTCAAACTCTGGATGTAACTGAGCTTCTGAAATTAGTGTTTCTAGCAAAGGCGGTTGCGATACCAGCGTACAAGGTCGATTTGACCCCATTGGCTCATCAACTCGAAATAGTTGCCGATCGCCCACAATGAATTCCCAGGCATCAATTTGTCGGTGTGGAACACCTTCTAGGATTGTGGATAAGCCCATTTGGGCGATCGCATCCAATCCGCTAGGCATTAACGCTTCACCGCGAAACACTCGGTAGGAATCTTTTGCCGCCTCAACCAACGTTACGGCAATACCTCGTTTCACCAGCAGCAAGGCAAGTGCCGCACCAGTTGGTCCCGCTCCCACAATTACAACTTGCGTCATTGCCATTTCCCATTGCTTTTTAATGTATTTCCCAGCTTAATTTTTATCCTAACAATACTTCGGACAGTTTTTGATTGCAAACCGTAGAATAAGGGTTTCAAGGCTCCAAGGCAATCGAGCTACCAACGAAAAATCGAAGGTTTCAGACTACGAACTAAAACAGTCCGGACTATTGTCCTAATAGATAAAGCAAATTCCATGTATATACGATACAGTGTATTTAGTAAATAACCCAAAAAAATTAAACCTTATTCGAGCGAGACGAGTAAGAAAATAGTTAAAATTTATGAACAAGGTGATACATCAATTAGGAAAGTAGCGGCCAGATTTGATGTAAGTAAAGGGTTGGTTCAAAAAATCAACAAAAACAAATGACTGGTCATATTCAACCCAAACAACAGGCTGGAAGTCTTAACAGTTTGTTAAACTCGCCGCGCACAAATGAATCGATCCAGATGGCAGAAAAATATCCGGATAGCACGCTGTCAGAACCCAAGTGAATATTGGCGTTTGAACTACAAGGAAGCTGTCAATCATAGGATCATGTGGAGCGAACTACAAAAACAAAATTTGACGCGAAAAAAAGACCGTACGCAGCAGTCAGTCTGCCACTGAAAGATTGCAAACTTTGAGGTCTTCCTTTTTGGGAAAAACTGAAAAATATCGACCCCTATCAACTCGTTTTTTGGATAATAAAATGGGTGTTGTATTGGCGTTAACAAGAACCCGTGTACGTTCAAAATGTAGTAGAATATACGATTTAAAACCATTTTATCGGGGAGTTCTCATTCACCGTAGTCGGAGCAATCAGCTTAACACAAGGGTAGTGGTGAATAGTAATGGTCAAGAGCGAAGAGAGGCATTGTAATGATGCACAAAGTACCAAATAGCACCAATATGGTTACTCAATTTCTTGGAGAACGACCAGGTTTTACGAACCAATCGCCCCACTCGCTGTCGCAGCGTGTTGTTGAATCGCTCTTGGGTAACTGGTTTTTCCCGTTTCTTTGCCAACGGCCCCATGACGCTTACTCGGTAGCACCTGTTCATACGCTTCCCAAAAATCGGTGTAGTAGATCCCACACTGGCGGTAAACGGGCGGCAAGGATTGCCAAAGCTTTGTTGCTGACTGCCGAGAACGATCTCCAACGAAGACCCCAACAATCTCACGGCTATCGGCATCAATGGCTAACCAGATCCATTGTTTGTTCTCTTTGGAACCCACAAATGACCACATCTCCGGCAAGCTGAATCGTCAGCCGACCTACTTTTTTTTTAGTGACTTCTATGACCTTTGAAGTCTCGTAGAACTTCTGATTGACATACAGTTGTAGCCAACGTTCAGAAACACCAGTTACTCGTGCAATCGCTGCCAGCGCAAGGCGTTCGAGCAACAACTTATCAATCAATCGACGAGTTGCCTCATCAATCGGTTGTCGGCTCGCATTCTCGACAAACTGCCGATTGCAGTCTTGACACCGGAATCGCGGTTTGCCGTAATGAGTATGTCCGTATTTGATTATTTGAGCGGATTGGCATTTGGGACAGTTCATTGAGTCGTCTGCAATGGTTGAATATCCTCGCTTACCAGCTCAGGGTAAACGCATCTAAATTAAGTTGACAAAAAATCATATTTGTGCTTGAGCTAGTATCTGAGAAAACCATTCTTAAAACTCTTAAATCTGATGCAATTAACCCAGTTAAAATCGAGCTTTAAG